>JANOFW010000119.1:0-30934 GCA_031413835.1 Planctomycetia bacterium | reverse complement strand
CGCTGTTCAACGGCCTGTTTTTCGGCGAAGAGCGCTACGACCTGTCCGCTGTCGGCCGCATGAAGTTCAATCGGCGCAAAACAGGCCGTCCCGCTCCGGCTTGAAGGTGCGGTAATTGATGGTCTCCGGCTTCTTCACCTCGCCGTAGGACCAGGACCGGATCACCTCCGGCGAGGCCAGGGAGATCTTCACCGCGGTGTAGTCGTTCACCCGGTTGAACATGCTCTCGATCATGGCAGCTGCCTCCGTGTCGCGCGGCCTAGAGCCGGCTCTTCTCGAGGTCGATGTTCAGACCAAGGCCCTTGATCTCGTTGCAGAGGACCTCGAAGGAGACCGGTGTGCCGGCCTCCAGGATGTTCTCGCCCTTGACCATGGACTCGTAGATCTTCATGCGGCCGTCCACGTCGTCGGACTTGACGGTCAGCAGCTCCTGCAGGATGTGGGCGGCGCCGTACGCCTCGAGCGCCCAGACCTCCATCTCGCCGAAGCGCTGCCCGCCGAAGCGCGCCTTGCCGCCGAGCGGCTGCTGGGTGATGAGGCTGTAGGGCCCCGTGGCGCGCGCGTGGATCTTCTCGTCCACCAAGTGGTGGAGCTTGAGCATGTAGAGGTAGCCGACCGTGACCTGCTGGTCGAAGGCCTGGCCCGTGCGCCCGTCGTAGAGCGTCACCTTGCCGTCGGAGCTCAGCCCCGCCTGCTCGAGCATGGCCTCGATGTCGGTCTCGCCGGCGCCGTCGAACACCGAGGTCTGGACGCGCACGCCGAGCAGCTGGGCCGCATAGCCCAGGTGCGTCTCGAGGATCTGGCCCACGTTCATGCGGCTTGGCACGCCCAGCGGGTTGAGCACCAGGTCCACCGGCGTGCCGTCCTCGAGGAACGGCATGTCCTCCACCGGGAGGATGCGGCTGATGACGCCCTTGTTGCCGTGGCGGCCGGCCATCTTGTCGCCCACCGACAGGTTGCGGCGCGTGGCGATGTAGACCTTCACCAGCTCGAGCACGCCCGTGGGCAGCTCGTCGCCGCGCGAGAGGCGGTTGACCAGCTTGTTCTTCACGGCCTCGGCGTCGTCGATGGCCCGGAAGCGCTCGCGCACGAGGGCGTGCACGGGGTCGTCGCGACGCAGGCCCGCGCCGCGCAGCGCGGCCGCCAGCCTCTCGCGGACCTCGCGCAGCTCCGGCAGCGCCTCGACGCCGTTGACGGAGAACGGCTTGCGCGTGACCGCGTCGACGAGCTTGCGCCCCAGCGACGCGTCCAGGCCTTCGAGCAGGCGCTCGAGCTCGGTGCGGAAGATGGACTGGAAGTCGCGCTCGGACTCGCGGATGCGGCGCTGGTTGTCCTGGCGCTCCTCCTCCGTGATGTTCACCTTGCGCGAGAACTTCTTCGTCTCGATGACGATGCCCTCGGTGCCGGGGGGCACCACGAGCGAGTCGTTCTTCACGTCCTCGCCTGCGCGGCCGAAGATCGCATGCAGCAGCTTCTCCTCGGGCGAGAGCTCGCTCTTGCTCTTCGGGGCGACCTTGCCGACCAGGATGTCGGCGGCGCGCACGCGCGTCCCGATGCGCACGATGCCCTCCGTGTCCAGGTTGCGCAGGGCGCGCTCGGAGACGTTGGGGATGTCGCTCGTGAACTCCTCGCGGCCCAGCTTGGTCTCGCGGATCTCGATCTCGAACATGTCGATGTGGATCGAGGTGTAGACGTCGCGCTTGACGAGCCCCTCGCTGACCAGGATGGCGTCCTCGTAGTTGTAGCCGTCCCAAGGCATGAACGAGACGAGCACGTTGCGGCCGAGCGCGAGCTCGCCCTGGTGTGTGGCGGCGCCGTCGGCCATGATCTGGCCGGCCTCGACGCGCTGGCCGAGGTCCACGATCGGACGCTGGTTCAGGCAGGTGCGCTCGTTGAGGCCCACGAACTTGCGCAGGTCGTAGCGGTCGTCGGTGCCGTCGCCCTTGCGCACCACGATGTGACGCGAGTCCATCTCCGCCACCAGGCCTGCGGCGCGGGCACGCACGAGCATGCTCGAGTTCTGGGCGACCACGCGTTCCATGCCCGTGCCCACCAGCGGCGGCTCGGTGATCAGCAGCGGCACGGCCTGGCGCTGCATGTTCGAGCCCATCAACGCGCGGTTGGCGTCGTCGTGTTCGAGGAACGGGATGAGCGCGGCGGAGACGCCGACGAGCTGCATCGGGCTCACGTCCATGTAGCGCACGTCGTCGGTCTTCACCTGCAGGAAGTCGTCGTTCTTGCGCCCCAGGATCATGTCGCCCACGATGCGGTTGGCGTCGTCCACGACCGTGTCGGCGGGAGCGAAGACCCGGTCGAACTCCTCGTCGGCGCGCAGGTAGACCACTTCCTCGCCCACCTTGCCGGCCTCGACGACGCGGTAGGGCGAGATGAGGAAGCCGTACTCGTCCACGCCGCTGAAGATCGACAGCGACGAGATCAGGCCGATGTTCGTGCCTTCCGGCGTCTCGATCGGGCAGATGCGCCCGTAGTGCGAGATGTGCACGTCGCGCACCTCGAAGCCGGCGCGCTTGCGGTTGAGGCCGCCAGGTCCCAGCGCCGAGAGCCGCCGCTCGTGCGTGATCTGCGAGAGCGGGTTGGTCTGGTCCACCACCTGCGAGAGCTCGCCGCGGCCGAAGAAGTAGTCGATGGCCGAGGAGATGGTCTTGGAGTTGATCACCGAGCGCGGGGTGGTCGTCTCGGCGTCCTCGATGTTCATGCGCTCCTGGGCGGTGCGCCGGAGCTTCAGGAAGCCCTTGCGCAGCTCGTCGCCCGCGAGCTCCGCGATGGTGCGGATGCGGCGGTTGCCCAGATGGTCGATGTCGTCGATCTCGCCCTTGCCGGCGCGCAGCTTCACCAGGTAGCGCACGGCCTGGACGAGGTCTTCCTTGTCCAGCGTCTGCTGGTCCTCGGGGAAGGCCGTGCCGAACTTGCGGTTGAGGCGGAAGCGGCCCACCCGGCCGAGCCGATAGCGGCTCGAGTCGAAGAACTTCTCCTTGAAGAGGTCCTTGGCCTTCTCGACCTGGGGCGGGTTGCCGGGCCTGAGGCGCGCGTAGATCTTGACCAGCGCCTCCTCGTGCGACTCGGTGGTGTCCTCGAGCAAGGTGTTGAGCACCAGGGGGTCGTCGAGATCCGAGACGACCTCGACCGACTCGATCGCGGTCTTCTCGATGCGCTCGGCGGTCTCCTCGCTCATCAGCTCGAGACCCTCGAGGATGGCCTCTCCGGAAGCGGCGTCGGCGACGGCGGTCACGACGTGCTTGCCGACCACCTTCTTCTTGAAGGCTCGCGCCTTCACCGGCACGGTCTCGGTCTTGTAGAAGGCGCGCAGGATGTCGGCGTCGGTCGAGAACGACTCGCTCATCGCGCGCAGCAGCGCGGTGGCCGGGAACTTGCCCGACTGGTCGATGCGCACCGCGAGGACGTCCTTCTTCGTGACGTTGAGCTCGATCCACGAGCCGCGCTCGGGGATCAGCCAGCAGGAGTGGAGCTTCTTGTCGCTGCTGTGCGTCTCGACGGAGAAGTCGACGCCCGGCGAGCGGTGCAGCTGCGTGACGATCACGCGCTCGGTGCCGTTGATGAGGAACTCGCCGCCCCCCACCATGATCGGGATCTCGCCGAGGTAGACCTCCTCCTCGACGGGCTGCTCCTTCTGCAGCCGCACGCGGATCTTGAACGGCCGGCCGTAGGAGAGCTTGAGCTCCCGGCACTCGTCCATCGTGTAGCGCGGGCTGCCCAGGTCGTAGCCCAGGTAGGTCAGCGACTTGGTCCCGTCGTAGGACGGGATCGGGAAGACCTCGCGCATGATGGCCTCGAGCCCGCTGTCGGTGCGGTGCTCGGAGGGCACGTCTTCCTGCAGGAAGATCTTGTAGGAGGCGGTCTGCAGCTCGACGAGGTTGGGGAACGGGAAGGGCCGCTTGCCGCCGTAGCGCACCAGGCTGCCCGCGGGGTAGATGGCGTTGGGGGCCGGGAGGCCGGCCGGGCCCGCGGAGCCCGCGCGACCCGTCGGAGATGCGCCGCCACCTGCCTGCTTCTTGTCCTTCATCGCCGGCTCCTCCCGCTCGTGGAGCCCGGGAGGGGACGCTCGAGCGACGCGCCAAGCGCGCCGCCGTGCGGCCGGTCCGGGTGCCCCCGAGGCGGTTCTTCGCGCCGTCCCGAAGAGAGGTCCCAAGGACCCGCCTTCGATGGGGCGCACTCCGCTGGCATCCGCTCTGACCAGGCCGCAAGCGCGACCGCCCAAGCTGTCGGCCCCCGGGCCTTCGATCGGGGGACGTTGACGGGCGGGACGCACCTCGGAGGCAGCCCTCCGAACCGCTGAACGTACCCCCTACGCGGGGGGACGCTCACGAAATACGTACGGCGCCCCGGGGGCGTCGCCTGCGCCGGAGCCGGGCGAACCTGGCCCGGCGACCATGCCCGGCGCGACGCGCGGGGGCGCGTCGCGTCGGCTCACTTGATCTCCACCTCGGCGCCGGCGTCCTTGAGCTCCTTGGCGATCTTCTCGGCGTCTTCCTTCGAGACGCCGGTCTTGACCGCCTTGGGAGCCCCGTCCACCAGGTCCTTGGCCTCCTTGAGGCCCAGACCGGTGACGGCGCGGACGACCTTGATCACCTGGATCTTCTGCATCCCGGAGGTCTTGAGGACGACGTCGAACGTCGTCTTCTCCTCCGCGACCGCAGCCGCCGCTCCGCCGCCCTGGGCGGGGCCGGCGACCATCACCGGCGCGGCGGCGGAGACGCCCCAGCGGGCCTCCAGCGCCTTCACCAGCTTGGCGGCCTTGGCGATCGTCAGGCCGTCCAGGGTTGCCGCAATGGCCTCGAGCTCGGGCTCAAGCTGGATGGTTTCGTTCGACATGACTCAACTCCTTCTGTCCTACGGGAAGATGTCTCTCTGGAAACGGTGGAAGATGGGGTGGGCGGCGGCTGGGGGCCGGCCTAGGCGGCGCCCTCGGCGGCTGCTTCCTTGGGCGCGGCGCCCTCGGGCGCGGCATCCTTGGGGGCGGCGTCCACCCGCGCCTGGAGCACGCGCACCAGGCCCGAGATCACGCCGTGCATCGTGACGGCCATGCCGCGGGCCGAGCCCGCCAGCAGACCGACCAGCTGGCCGCGCAGCTCCGGCAGCCCGGGCAGCTTGGCCAGGGCCTCGGCGTCCTTGGCGCCGAGCACCTCGCCGTCCGTCACCGCTCCCTTGAACTGCAGCGGCTTGAACTTCTTGCGGTACTCGACGACGACCTTGGCGCTCGCGCCGGGGCCGCCGCCGCCGAAGACGATCGCGCACGAACCGTGCAGCAGGCTGCGCAGCGAGGCATTCTGGCTGCCCTGGAGCCAGGCCTGCTCGATGGCCAGGCGGGCCGTGCGGTTGTGGATCACGCGCAGCCGCGCGCCTCCGGCCTTCTCGCGCAGCTCCTTGCGGAAGGCCATGGCGCCCTCGACCGTCATGGCGCCGGTGTCGAGCACCAGGCAGCCGGTCGTGGTGGCCAGCTCCTTGTGGAGCTGAGAGGACAGCATCTGCTTGAGGGCCTTGGCCATGGTCGTCTCCTACACCACGTCCACGGCGATGCCGAGGCTCATCGTGGAGCTCAAGCTCACCTTGCGGAAGTAGACGCCCTTCACGGCGGCCGGACGCACGCTGCGCAGGTGCTCGATCAAGTGGTGGATGTTCGCGACCAGCTCGCTCTCGGCAAAACTGCGCTTGCCGACCGGCACGTGGACGTTTCCACCCGTGTCGGCGCGGAACTCGACCTTGCCGGCCTTGAACTCGCGCACGGCCTGGGCGACCTTGTCGGTGACCGTGCCGCTCTTGGGGCTGGGCATCTTGCCCGTGGGACCAAGCACCTTGCCCAGCTTGCCCACGTGACGCATCATCGCCGGGTGGGCGATACAGACGTCGAATGCGGTCCAGCCGTCGGCGATCTTCTTCGAGAGGTCGTCGGTGCCCACCACATCGGCGCCGGCCTCGAGGGCCTCCTTGGCGGCCTCGCCCTCGGCGAACACCACGACCGTCCGCTGCTTGCCGATGCCTTTGGGCAGCGACACGCTGCCGCGCACGATCTGGTCGCTCTTCGTCGGGTCCACGCCCAGGCGCAGCGACAGCTCGACGGTCTCGTCGAACTTGGCCTTGGGGAAGCGACCCAACAGCGCCACCGCCTGCTCGAGCGGATAGCGCTGGTGTTGGACGTAGCCGGGGGTCTCCCGGGCCGTCCGCATGCGCTTGCTCACGTGCTTCACCGCGTCCTCCAGGCTCTCCCGTCCCAGGCCGCGGCGCCCAGGGCGGTCACGAGCGTTTCCCCGGGAATCCGGGGCGAACGGGACATGAAAAGGGCGCGGGGCGCGAAGGGCAAGGAAAGACCCAGGTGGGCGGCCCCGACCTCGGCCCCGGGCCGCCACCCGCCGGTTCGGCGGGCGCCCCTCCCTAGACGATCTCGATGCCCATGGACCGGGCGGTGCCGGCGATGACGCGCTCGGCGGCGTCGGGCTTGTGGGCGTTCAAGTCCGCCATCTTGCGCTTGGCGATCTCGGCCACCTGGGCCTTGGTCACCTTGCCCACCTTCTCGGTGTTGGGCGTGGCGCTGCCGCTCGGTACCCCGGCGGCCTTCTTGAGCAGCACGCTGGCCGGCGGGCTCTTGAGGATGAAGTCGAACGAGCGGTCGGTGTAGACCGTCAGGACCACCGGGATGATCATCCCCTGGTCCTTGGACGTGGCTTCGTTGAACTTGCGCACGAAGTCGCCGATGTTCACGCCGTGCTGGCCCAAGGCGGGCCCGACCGGGGGCGCCGGGGTGGCCTGCCCGCCCGGGCATTGCAGCTTGACCTTGGCCTTGATCTCTTTCTTCGCCATGACGGTGCTCCTTCGGTGCGTCGCGTGGGCTGCTCTCTCGAGCAGGGCTGCCTCCAGCCGGATGGACGGAGGCAGGCCGGCCTAGAGCAGCTCCACCTGCCAGTATTCGAGGTCGACCGGGGTGCCCCGGCCGAAGATGGTGACGATCACGCGCACGAGGCCCTTGGCCGGCATCACGTCGTCCACGACGCCTTCGAAGGACTCCAGCGCGCCTTCCCGGATCTTGACGGCGTCGCCCTTCTTGAGCGGGATCTTGAGCTGCGGCGAACGGGCCTCGCTCTTCTCGACGTCAAGCAGCAGGCGCTCGGCGTCCTTGGCCGCGAGCGGCTCGGGGTTGCCGGGGGTGCCGACGAAGTCACCTACGCCGGAGACGTCGCGCACGAGGGTCCAGATGTCGCGCGGGACCTTGCTCTCGACCTCCTCGACCTCGACCAGCACGTACCCGGGGTAGAGCTTCTTCTTGCGCGTGCGCTTCTGGCCGCCCTTGAGCTCGGTGACCACCTCCATCGGCACGAGCACGCGCGGCACCGCGGCCTCGAGGTTGGACAGCTTGAGCTGCCGCGCGAGGGCCTTCTGCACGGTGCCCTCGCGACCGCTCTGCACCCGGACGACGTACCAGCGCTTCGCCACGGATGCTCCTAGAAGATGAACCGGAAGAGCAGCATGAGCAGTTCGTCGGCCCAGTACAGGATCGCCCCCATCGCCACCGTGACGAGGGACACCACCAGCGTCGCCTTCTTGACGTCGCTGCTCGACGGCCAGCTCACCTTGCGCAGCTCGGCCTCGGTGTCGATCAGCAGGTCCACCGAAGCGACGCGGTTGAGGAGCATGTGCACGCCCCAGACCCCGAAGACGAACAGCACCAGGCAGATGAGCTTGACCCAGGTCAGGTCGCCCACGAGGGGCAGGCCGGCCACGAGGGCCTCGCTGCCCTCGCGGTGCAGGGCCCCGAACAGGGCGCGCACCCCCATGAAGAGCAGCAGGGTGAGCAGCAGATAGGCGATCCAACGAGCCGCCGACCCCTGCCCGGGCTTGTAGATCGCCAAGCCGCTGCTCGTCGGCCTGGTCTCGGGGATCTCGGGGGTGGTCATCGCGGTTCCAGTCGGGGGCCGGGGGGGAGCCCCGGGGATGGGGAGGGCGTTGGCACGGCAGGTAGGAATCGAACCCACAACCTGCTGATTTGGAATCAGCTGCTCTACCAATTGAGCTACTGCCGTTCGGATACGTCAGCCGGCGAGACGGCTCGCACGCCTTGGCGAAGGAGCGGCCCGGGAGGCGCGTGACGGTCCGCCGGCGGATCGCTGCTGCGTGTCGGCTGGCTGATCCATCTGCCGCCATGGGCTGCTGCTGGGATCTGCTTCTGCTTGGATTCCTACTTCTTCTTGGACTCCTACTTCTTCTTGGATTCCTTGTGGGCGGTGTGCTTGCGGGTGCGCGGGCAGTACTTCTTGACCTCGATCTTGTAGGGGTTGCCCTTCATGCGCTTCTGCACGCGGTAGTTCAGGTCGCCGCAGTCCAGGCACTGCAGCCAGACGTAGCCGCGGGCGGCGGTGGACTTGGCCATGGGGAGCTCCGGGGTCCGCCGACGGCCGCCGCGCTGGGAAGCGCACGGCGACCGCGGGGGGCCCTAGGTGGGGTTGCTGGGAGGGTTACTTGAGGACCTTCGTCACGGCGCCGGCGCCGACCGTGCGGCCGCCTTCGCGGATGGCGAAACGCAGCTTCTCCTCGACGGCGATCGGGGTGAGCAGCGAGACCTTCATGGCGATGTTGTCGCCGGGCATGCACATCTCGGCGCCGCCCTGCAGCTCGATCGACCCGGTCACGTCCGTGGTGCGGAAGTAGAACTGGGGCTTGTAGTTGTTGAAGAACGGCGTGTGACGACCGCCCTCCTCCTTGGTCAGCACGTAGACCTCGCACTCGAAGTCGGTGTGCGGCTTCATGGAGTTGGGAGCGGCCAGCACCATGCCGCGCTCGAGCTGCTCCTTCTCGACGCCGCGCAGGAGCAGACCGACGTTGTCGCCGGCCTCGCCCGTGCTGAGCGTCTTCTGGAACATCTCGACGCCGGTGCACACCGTCTTGCCGATCTCGGCGCGCAGGCCGACGATCTCGAGCGGGTCGCCGATGTTGACCACGCCGCGCTCGATGCGGCCGGTGCCCACCGTGCCGCGGCCCTTGATCGAGAAGACGTCCTCGATGGGCATCAGGAACGGCTTGTCCTTGGCGCGCGCGGGCAGCGGGATGTAGCGGTCGACCTCGGCCAGCAGCTTGAGGATCGCGCCGGCGCCCTGGGCGTCGTCGAAAGCGCCCGGGTTCTTGAGCGCCTTGACGGCCGCGCCGCGCACGACGGGGATGTCGTCGCCAGGGAAGCCGTACTCCTTGAGCAGCTCGCGGACCTCGAGCTCGACGAGGTCGAGCAGCTCGGGGTCGTCCACCAGATCGACCTTGTTCATGAACACGACCAGCGCGGGCACGCCCACCTGGCGGGCGAGCAGGATGTGCTCGCGCGTCTGGGGCATGGGGCCGTCGGCGGCCGACACGACCAGGATGCCGCCGTCCATCTGCGCGGCGCCCGTGATCATGTTCTTGACGTAGTCGGCGTGACCCGGGCAGTCCACGTGCGCGTAGTGGCGGTTGGGGGACTCGTACTCGACGTGCGCGGCGGCGATCGTCACCGTCTTGGTCGCGTCGCGCACCGTGCCGCCCTTGGCGATGTCGGCGTAGGCCTTGGCCTTCGACAGGCCCTTGGCCTCGCACACCGCGGTGATGGCCGCCGTGAGGGTGGTCTTGCCGTGGTCCACGTGCCCGATCGTGCCGACGTTGACGTGCGGCTTGGTCCTCTGGAAGATGTCCTTGGCCATCGAAGGCTCCTTCTCGCGCTGGGGCCGCCAAAGGGGCGGCGCGATCTGTTCTGGGTTGCTGGTTGGGTGGATTGAGCTGGGGGGTGGTGTTGGCTGGATGCTGCGTGCGCTCGCGATCGAGCGCTCGCTCCCCACACGCCTCGGAGGCACGGCCGAGATGTCCCGTGGGACTTCTCTCGGGGCCCAGCGTCCAGCTGGAGCTGGTGGAGGGGATTGAACCCTCGACCTCCTCCTTACCAAGGAGGTGCTCTACCACTGAGCTACACCAGCGTGTGGACGGCAGGCCCCGCGGACCGTGCCGGCTGGCGGCAGGGGGCGAGGATGTTGGGTGGGGCGCTGGGACGCGGAGTCCCGTCGGGCGGTGGATTCGTTCCTGCGGTCGGTGGATCGTGGCCGGTGGATCGTGGAAGGCGTCAGGCTTGGGGGGCTACAGAGGCTCGTAGGGCACAGGCTAGGAAGGCAGCAGGCAAGGAAGGCTACGTGGAGCGGGCGATGGGAATCGAACCCACGTCACCGGCTTGGAAGACCGGAGCTCTACCATTGAGCTACGCCCGCAGAGTGCCGACCGGGCCGTCCCGAGCGACTCCAGGAGGGGTACCCCAAGGAAGGGGCGATCTTACGGAGCGCCCCCCTGGGGTCAATGGAATGGGGCTATGTCGGCCTCGGATTCGCCCCCCGCGGCAGTCGGGGTCCCGCTTCCCCGCGAAGGGTCGGGGCGCTGGACTGGGGGCGCTCGGGCCACCGCGTCGTCCTGATGTAGAAAGACTACACGGCGTCCTCCGCGGCGGCCCTCCGCACCCCAGCCAGCGCCCCGAGGTGCCCCAGCGGGCCCCAGCTGAGGATCCGTGGCTCAGCTTGGGACACCACACCCCGGCCGGTATGCTCCTCGCCGCGACCACGGATCGCCCCCCCCATGCACGACTACCAGCGCGCGTTCGTGGACTTCCTGCTGGAGGCGCAGGCGCTCAAGGTCGGCGAGTTCAAGCTCAAGAGCGGGCGCCTATCACCCCTGTTCCTCAACACCGGGGACCTGGACACCGGGGCACGGTTGAACCAGGTCGGGCGCGCCTACGCTGCGACGCTGCTTGAGAGGCTGGGGGCCGGGGGGTTCGACGTCGTCTTCGGTCCGGCCTACAAGGGCATTCCGCTGGCCGTGGCCACGGTCCTCGCCTTGGCCGAGAAGGGCGTCGACAAGTCGTTCCTTGCAGATCGCAAGGAAATCAAGGACCACGGGGCCGAGGCGGCCTCAAGCCCTGCGGCTGGCCGCCTGCTGGGCCGCCCCCCGGTCCCCAACACCCGCTTCGTCCTGGTGGACGACGTGCTCACGACGGGGGCCACCAAGGACGAGGCGGTCACCTTCCTGCGCCAGCTCGACCCGGGGGCGAGGTTCCCCGCCCTGCTGATCGTGCTCGACCGGCAGGAGCGGGCTCCGGACGGTACCGACGCCGTCTCGGCCTTCACCCAGCGCACAGGCGTTCCCGTGCTGCCGGTGGTGCGCCTCACGGAGACCGTGGACCACCTCGCCGGTCGCGGGGCTCTCAAGGCCAACGACCTACAGCGCATCAAGGCCTATTGGGCCGAGTTTGGGACTCCTGCGGCGCAGGCCTGGGCCCGGGCGTAGCGCCTAGCCGCAGGCCTTGCCGCCGGCCCCGCAAGCGCCGCCGCCACCCTGAGGCGCGACGGGCGCGGGCCCGCTGGGCTTGCTGTACTTGGGAGGGGTCTGGAACGCACCGCCTGTCGAGGGGGCGGCGGGGGCAGGCTGCCGCTGCGCGCAGCCGGCAAGGGTGCCGAGCAGCAGGCCAGCTCCGAGAGCGACGATGAGGCTCTTCATGGGGGCTCCTTACGCGGTCCTGAGCCCGTAGAGGGCGGACCGCTGGATCGGAGCCTAGCCGTCGCCCGGCGACCCGCTGGAAAAATTGAGGCCCTCGGCGGCCCCGCCTCCGCAGAGCGCGCTTAGGCGCACGCCGCGACGCTCGTGCGCGCGCCGCGACGCGGCAGACACGCAAGCCACAAGCGAAAAAAAGGCCTCGCCCGGCGCGCCGCAGCGCTCTGGGTCGATGTCCACCTGGCGATCCTGTCTGCGCCGCGACCGCGGCGCTCAGGGTCTAGCCTCAGGCCTTGCCGCCGCCACCGCAGGCCTTGCCGGGGGTGGGAGCGGTCGCGCCGGGGGCGACACTCGGGGCGGCACCGGGGCCGCCGCCGGGAGCCGGCTGGCCTGAGTAGCAGGCGCCCAGGGACAGGCTAGCGAGAACCACGCACAGACCGAGGAGCAGTCTCATGGATCGGACTCCTGCCAGGGCCGACGGAGCATCCGCCCTGGACCCCGCCAGCCTACCGCCAGGTCGCCCACAGCGCGAGGCACTCTTCCCCCTGCCCAGCGGCGCGGTAGGCTGCGCGCGAGGGTCCTCGTGCGCCACCTGATCGCCTGCCCAGGGTGCCGTCGCCAGTACGACGCGAGCGGGCTGGCCCCGGGCACGACGCTCCCCTGCATCTGCGGCGAGCAGGTGACCGTGACGACGCCTAAGCCTCACGACGCCTCCGTCGTGCGCTGCTCCTCCTGCGGGGCCACGCGCACGGAACGCGAGGTGGCCTGTGGCTACTGCGCCAGCGACTTCACGCTCCACGAGCAGGATCTGCACACCGTCTGCCCCGGCTGTCTGGCGCGCATCAGCGACAAGGCGCGCTTCTGCCACCACTGCGCGTTGGCGCTCTCGCCGCAGCCGGCGGCGACAGCCGGCAAGCAGCTCCCCTGCCCCACCTGCACAGGCTCGGCGCTCGTCCACCGCGCGCTCCCCCAGGGCCCTCCGCTGCTCGAGTGCCCACGCTGCCTCGGTTTCTGGATCGAGCCGCAGGACCTGCGCGAGCTCTTGCGGCGCGCCGCGGCCGGTTCGCAGGCCGCGCGCTCGCTGCTGGAGGCGGGCGCCGCAAGGCCGCGCGCGAACCAGCCGCTGCCCGCTTCGCCCGTGGTCTACCGGGCCTGCCCCCAGTGCCTCAACCGCATGAACCGCAAGCGCTTCCCCGGGGGGGCCCCCGTGGTGGTGGACTTCTGCCGCGAACATGGGCTGTGGTTCGAGGCCGAGGAGCTCGAGCGGGTGCTCCACGCCGCGGCCGAGGGCCTGGGGGATCGGCAGGAGGCGGGGCGCCTGCCGGGGGACGAGGCCCGCGAGCGCGAGCAACGGCGTCGGGAGCGCAACGAGGCCTGGAGAGCGGAGGGGCGGCTGCCCCCCGACCCCTTCCCCTTGGGCGGGGGGGGCCTGGGGGGGGCTGCGGGGGCGCTGGGCGAGGTCCTGGGGCTGCTGGGACGCCTGTTCCGCTGAAGACTCGGATAGCCCGCCGGGGTCAAGTCCGCGGCCCTCCCAGGTCGATAGGGAGGCCACATCAGGGGGGGCCCTTTCCGAGGGAGCCTGATGTCCACCGCCGTCGAACGTCGTCGCGCAGGCCGCGTGACCTGCCGCCTTCCCGTCCGCCTCGTATGCGGCGGGCACATCTGCTACGCCACCACCGAGGACCTGAGCCAGACGGGCGTGCGCCTAAGGGTGGCGCTCTCGGCCCTCGACCTCGGGTCGGGCACCGAGCTGGGTGCCGTGACGCGCCGCATCCACCAGCGCCTGGGCGAGGCCTTCGTGGCCGAGTTCGCCTGGGACACTCTGGGCAGCCTGGTGCGCCGCGTGCTGCGCGTCGTGCGCGTGGCCGCCGTGATCGGCGATCCCGCCACGGTGGACCTGGGCTGCGAGCTGCGCGTGCCGCTCGAGCTGCAGGAGACCCAGGCCCTGGGCTTGACGCTGCCCTCGCAGCTGGCCGCCGCCGCCGCGGCGGGGCAAGCCGATGACGGGGGCTCGGCCTTCCTGGCGCGGGCCGTGCTGATCCCGCCACGCGAGCTGGGTCGGGCTCCCGTGCGCGCCCAGATGCGCGAGATCCACCCCGACGAGCTGGTGCTCACGCTCGCCCGCCCCGACCGCCTGAGCATCCCCCAGGAGAACGTGGGCGTGATGGACCTGATCGCGTCCTTCGACGAGCGCTTCGGTCACTCGCCCTACGTGCTCGTGCTGGGCGCCGACCAGCCGCTGTGGGCCGGCAGCGCGCGGGTCTCGAGCGTGGAGTGGCAGCGAACGGAGGAGCTGCTGCACGTGAGCCTGAGGCTCGACGAGCCGCTGCGCTCCGATGAGCTCTCGCGCCTGGGGATCACCTAGCTCCGGCGCGCGTCAGGCAGCTCCACCAGCACGCAGGGGCCGTACGCCAGCACCAGCGCGCCGGCCGAGCGGGCCTGGGCGATCGCGCCCGCGTGCTCGGCCCCTGGTTGCAGCCACAGCCGCCGCAGACCGAGCCCCAGGGCCTGCTCGACCACCCGGGCTGTGACCTCGGGGGGCGTGATGATCGAGACGCCGTCCGCCGGCTCGCTCAGCGCCGCGAGGTCGGGCACGCAGGCCAAGCCTTCGACCTCGCTCTCGCGCGGGTTCACCGGCAGGGCGCGCCGACCGTGGGCCAGGTAGGCGCGCAGCACGCGGTTGCCGAACTTCGAGCGGTCACGCGAGGCCCCCACCACGGCGAAGACCTTGCCGGACAGGAACGTCTCCACGTCGCGCGTCACGTCGCTCATCGCCCCTTTCTACCCCACGTGCCGGTTGGTACCCTGCGAGCGTCCCGACCGGAAGCGCAGCGATGCCCGAAACCTCCCGCGAACAGACCGATCCGCGCATCATCCAGCTCTCGGTCTTCCTCCCCAACCGGCTCGGCTCGCTCCGTCAGGCGATGCAGCGGCTCGAGACCGCCCAGGTCCGCATCCTGGGCCTGAACGTGATGGACTCGGCCGACCACGCCGTCGTGCGCGTGGTGGTGGACCGCCCCGCGAAGGCCACGGCCGCGCTGCGCGAGGCCGGCTACGGCTCCTGCGAGAGCGAGCTCCTGTGCGTCGAGGTGCCCCCCGGCGGGCGGGCCTCGATCCAGAAGGTGCTCGGCGCGCTGGTGGGCGCCGAGGTCAACATCATGTACGTCTACGTGCTGCTGGCGCGCTTGAACGGCCAGGGTCTGCTGGCGCTCCAGACCGACGACAGCGCCGCCGCCGAGCGCGTGCTCCGCGCCCGAGGCTTCACCCTCGCCCACCAGGACGACCTCCCCGACGCGACCGACGCGTAGGCCAGGGCAAGGCACGGCCACGCCTTGAACCCGGCACGGTCACTCAAGCGCTTGCTGCGCAACGTGCGCCAGCGCGTCGCGGCCCGGCTGGCCGGCACCGGGACGGCGATCCAGTGGACCGGCAAGGACAACGAGCGGGAGCGCACGATCGGCTACCTGTCGTTCTCCATGCTGCGGCGCGATCGCCGCTTCCCCGGCCCCCTGCCCGGCTTCCGCTGCTGGGTGGCGCAGAACTTCCTCGACGAGGCGTTCACGGCCTACGGCGGGCCCAAGCTCTTCTTCAGCTCCGAGCCGCCGCCGGTCCTGACGGGGGAGACGCGCAGGATCCTGGCCACGCCCGGGATGCGTCCCTTCACCTACCTCTACGGCGAGCCGGACATCGAACGGCGGATGTTCTACCCGGCGCTCAAGCGCATCGAGCCCGACCTGCTGGGGCGGCTCGAGGCCGGGGTCCTGGCGCAGCGTCCGGGACGTTGCTGCGTGGTCAACCGCTGGTACGGCGGCGCCGACCTCGACCTGGCGATCCAGCGCGTGCGCTTCGCTCGTGCGCTGGGGAAGGATGTGGACATCTACGGCGCCGAGCCCTGGTCGGGCGAGAACGGCTGGCGCTCGTTCCTCCGCTACCGGGGAGCGGTGGCCGACAAGCGCGCGACCGTGTCGCAGTACGACTTCATCCTCGCCTTCGAGAACAGCGACTACTTCGGCTACATCACCGAGAAGGTCATCGACGCGCTCGTGGCCGGGACCATCCCGCTCTGCTGGGGAGGCGGCGGCGTGCTGCTGGAGGCGATCCCCTCCGACTGCGTCATCGACTGCCGCGATCGGGACCCGGCCGAGGTCAGGCGCCAGATCGTGGACATGCCCCACGAGGAGATCGTGGCCTATCGGCGGGCCGGGATCCGTTTCCTGGCCTCGCCCGCCGCGCGACGCTTCACCCGAGACCACTTCGTCGAGCAGATCATCGCGCGCCTGCGTGCCCAGGGCGCCGGCGGCTCCTGAGGACGCGGGCTTGCCCAGGGTGCCTCCGCCACGCATACTCCGCGCCCGGCAGCGGCTGGAGCAACCCGCATGGCGCGTGACGCGCGGTACCGACTGCGACTCCCCGAAGTCAGCCTGGAGTCGTTCGAAGGCGAGTCGATCGTCATCGACTTCGCCTCGGGCTGCTACTACAGCCTCACCTCCAGCGCCACGGAGATGCTCACGCTGCTCGCATCGGGTGCTCAGGAAGCCGAGGTCCTCCGGCTCCTCGCGACGAGGCATCCAGGGGCCTCAGCACGCTTGGGCGCGGACCTCGACGGGCTCCTCGAACGCCTCCTGGGGGAGCGCATCTTGATCTCGCACGAGGGTCCGCCTCCAGCGGGTGACCAGACGCACCTCGGACCTGCTCTCGCCTACCTCCCACCGGTCCTCGAGCGCTTCGAGGACATGCGCGAGATGCTCCTCCTGGACCCGATCCACGAGCTCGACGAAGCCACCTGGGGCCCCACGCGCGCGCACGGCGCTGAGCCCGGTCAGGCATGACCGCGCCGTCCCGCGCCCTCAGGGCCCCGGGCGGGCAGCCGGTCGAGGGCTACGAGCTCGCGGCTCTCGCGCATGACCTTCGGGAGCGCTTCGCGGCCGCGTCGCGGGCCCCGGCAGCGCCCGAGATGCGCAGGTACCGGCTCGCCGGTCGGCCCGTGGCGGTGCGTGCGCCCACCGGCACCCTGCTCGACCGTTGGCTCTGGGCCTTGGCGCCCTGGGCGGGTGCCGCTGCCGGCGAGCCGGCGGAGCTGACCGTGAGCCTGCGGGAGGCCGATGCCGACGAGGATCCGCTCGCGAGCGCGAGCTCGGGGCTGCGCGCGCTCGTCCTCCAGGGGGAGATGGTCACCGCCGGCGGGCTCGCGGCCCACGCCCACGCCGAGGGAGGCACGATCTCGCTGTTCGACCGCGAGGCGCGGGAGGCGCTGGTCCTGCACGTCGGCCGGCGGCCACTGCCGGGATGGGAGCTGGCCGCTCCACTGCGCACCGTCCTGCATTGGTGGTCGGAGTCGCTGGGTGCGCAGCTCGTGCACGCGGCCGGCGTGGGATTCGGCGGCAGGGGTAGCCTGCTCGTCGGCGCAGGCGGCAGCGGCAAGTCCACGACGGCGCTCTCCTGCTTGGCCGCCGGGATGGATGTGGCTGGCGACGACTACCTGTGGCTGGAGGGCGAAGTGCCCCCCGTCGCCCACGCGCTCTACGCCTCGGCGAAGGTGGAGTCCGCTCGGCTCGCGGCCTGGTTTCCCTCCTGGCACCCCCACCCAGGAGGCGGGGACCCAGGCGAGAAGCAGGTGCTGCCCCTCGCTGCGCTCGCCGGCGCGCGGCTGGCGACGCGCCTCTCCGTGACCTCCATCCTGCTCCCGCGCGTGAGCCACGTGCCCCGACCTCGGTTTGAGCCCGTCTCCCCGGCGGCCGCCCTGCTCGCGCTCGCGCCCTCCTCGCTCTTCCAGCTCCCAGGGGGTCGTCCCGCCCACCTCCGCCTCTTGACGCGGCTCGTGCGAGAGGTGCCCGCCCACCGGCTACACCTCTCCCTCGACCCGCTCGCGAACGCGGAAGCGATCCGTGGGCACCTCGAGACGGCGGCGACCCATGGCGCTCGCTGACCCCATCGTGCCCGCGCTGACGGTCATCATCCCGGTGCGCGACGGGCGCGCCTACTTGGGCGACGCGCTCCGCAGCGCCGGAGAGCAGGGCTTCCCGCAGGTCGAGCTGCTGGTCGTGGACGACGGTTCCACGGACGGGAGCGCCGAGATCGTGGCCGGGGTGGCCCCCGGCGCCCGCCTGTTCCGCCACGCCGCTCCGCGCGGACCGGCCGCTGCGCGCAACACCGCGCTGCGCGAGGCCCGCGGAGAGCTGATCGCCTTCCTGGATGCGGACGACGTGTGGGTCCCTGGAGCGCTGCTACGCCTGTCGCGCCACTTCCACGACCGACCCGACGTCCAGTTCGTGCTCGGGGCCACCGAGCTCGTGCGCATGCCCGAGCCTGGCGCCCCCGCGGCGGAGCCGGTCGTCCTCTCGCCCGCGCGCGTCTCGTTCTTCCTGCCTGCGACGCTCTTCCGCAGCGCCGTCTTCGAACGGGTCGGGCTGCTCGACGAGACGCTGACGTTCGGCGAAGACTCGGACTGGTTCCTGCGCGCCCGGGAAGGGGGGATCCCGTTCCTCACGACCGAGGAGAAGGTGCTCCTCTACCGCCGCCACGAACGCAACATGACCCGCGGGAAGGGCCTGAGGACCCTATTCGTGCCGCAGACGATCGTGCGCTCGCTGCGTCGTCGGCGCGAGGCCGGCAGCGTCGCGGAGCTGCCTCCCGCGCCGCGCCTGGAGGGTTCCGGTGCCTGAGGCAGCAGGGCACTCCGTGGAGCCGCGTGTGAGCGTGGTGATCCCCGCCTGGAACGCGCTGCCGTTCCTCGTGGAGGCCTGCCAGAGCGCGCTCGACCAGCGCCCCGCGCCCGTCGAGGTGATCGTCGTGGACGACGGGTCAACCGACGGATCGGCAGACGTGGCGCGGGCCCTCCTGGGCGTGACCTGCCTCAGCCAGCCGAACGCCGGCGCCGCCTCCGCGCGCAATCGGGGGGTCGCGGCGGCAAGCGGGACGCACCTCGCCTTCCTCGATGCCGACGACCTCTGGCTCCCTGGCACGCTCGCCCGGCTGCTCGAGGCCCTGGCCGCTCATCCCGGAGCGCACCTGGCTTCTGGCCGGCACGAGACATTCGCCGACCCGTCCTACACCCGCGCCTTCGTCCCGCCGCCGACGGAGCTGCGGGGCGCCATGTACGGCTCCTTCGTGATCCGCCGCGAGGACTTCCTGCGTGTCGGCCCGTTCGATCGCGCGCTCCGCGCCGGCGAGCTCATGGAGTGGATCGCGCGTGCGCGCGAAGCCGGGCTCGTGACCGTCCACGTGGAGGCCCTCGTCTTGCGTCGCCGCGTGCACGCCAGAAACAGCGTGCACGACCGTCGGCGGCTCGCTCGCTCCTATGCCGAGGTGCTGCACGCCAAGCGGGCGCGGGAGCGCAGCCACGATGGTGCGTGAGCCGTCCCCCACGCCTGGCGCGCGCGCCTGGACGCCCGAGACGGGCGGCCTGTGGCCCTCCGAGGCCCACGCGCTGCTGCTCGCAGCCGCGCTGGCCCCTCCGCCCGCGGCCGAGGAGGCCTGGCGGCGCTGGAAAGCACTCTGTGGCTTCCGCCGCTACGAGGAGATCGACTGGCACTCGTGCCGGCTCCTGCCGGCCGTCTACCGCCACCTGAGCGCGCAAGGCGTCGAGGATCCGTGGTTCTCGAAGATGCGCAACCTGTGCCGGCATCTGTGGGCGCGCGACCTGGTGCGCCGCCGGGAGCTGCGGCAGACGCTCGAGCTGCTGCGCGCCGCCGACGTGCCCGTCCTCCTGCTCAAGGGCGAGGCCCTGCTCTCGGGCGGCTACCTCCCGCAGGACGGTCGGCGCACGCTGATCGACTCCGACGTGCTGGTGCCCGCCGACGCCCTCCCGCGCGTCGCCGAGGTGCTCGCTGCGCATGGCTGGCGCTCCAAGCACTCGGGGATCGACCCGGGCGCCAAACGCCACGCCTACACCTGGGTGGGCCCGGAGGGCTTCGAGCTGGACGTGCACGTGCGGCTGCTGCCCATGCCCTTCAAGGCGCTGCGCTTTGACGCGCTGGCCGCGCACGCCACGACGGCGGACCTCGAAGGGCTTCCCGTGCGCCTGCCCCAGGCGACGGAGCTCCTGCTCCACGCCTGCGTGAACGGGCGCAGCTACGTCGAGGAGGGACCGGTCCCCTCGCTCTGGCTCATCGACGTGGCCCTCCTGACGCGGCAGCGAACGCAGCCGATCGACTGGGAGCGGCTGCTCGACTTGGTCCGGACCTTCGACCTCGTGCTCCCGGTCCGCGACGCGCTGGGGTACGCCAAGGATCGCTTCGGCGCGGAGGTGCCCGAGGACTGGCTGACGCGTGCGCGTGCCCTCCCGCTCGAAGGGACCGACATCCGCCCCTTCCTCATGTGGTCCGGGCGCCAGGCGATCGCCTCGCCGCGGCGCCTCTGGCTCGACGCGCGAGACCGCTACATGGCCCTCGCCGAGAGCCGCGCCGAGCGCGCCACGCTGCGCGGCTTCCTGGCCTTCGCCCTGCGCCGCCTGGTGCTCGTGGGACCACGCTGGGTGAGCCGCGCCTGCCGCCGGCACGTCGCCGAGGGAGCGGCGGCCTTCCGGGGCCGCGTCACGCTGAGCCCCGCCCTGCGCCGACGCTCCCTCGATCCGGGCAGCACCTGGGGCATCCCCAAGCCCCGGTCCTCGTAGGCGCCTCTCGTGAGCCGCCCGACGATCCACGCTGGCGCCGCCGTACGCCGAAGGCGGTGCACGTGACAGAGCGCTATGTCGTCTCGCGGCGCAGCGCCGGCCTCGGGGACCTGCTCGTCTGCCTGGGCGCCGCCTGGCGCTTCGCGCGCGACACCGGCAGGACCCTGGTGGCCGACTGGCGCCTGAGCGCGTACGCGCCAGACGCCCGCGAAAACCTTTTCCCCCTGTGTTTCGAGGCGACGCCCCACCTGGCCGGCGTGCCCCTCCTCGCCGACGAGCGGGTGGGCCGCACGCTCTGGCCGCAGCCGCGCCACCCGTCCCTGTGGAACGACGACGCCCGCTTGCGCACCCCCGTCCGTCGGCGCGAGGCGGACGTGGTGGCGGACCGAGACGCTGCCGTGGCGCTGATCCGCTCTGGGCGCGACGTCGAGGCGCCCACGGTGGTATTCGACGCCTGTGTGAACAAGGGGCTGGTCTCGTTCGAAGACGCACGCACCTTCTACGGCGCGTTGCGCCCGCTGGCGCGCGTCCGGGAGGCGGTGGCGCGTTTCCGGGCCGAGCACTTCGGCACGCGCCCGCTCATCGCCCTCCACGTCCGTCACGGCAACGGCGGCGACATCCTGGGCCATGCCCGCCACTGGGACTCGTTCCCCGCAGCCATCGATCGCTGCCTCTGCGCCCTCGAGCAGGCGCGCCGGCGTCTCGGGCAGGAGTCCGCCGTGTTCCTGAGCACGGACAGCTCCGAGGTGGAGCAGGCGTTCCGCGAGCGCCACCCCGACCTCGTCTCCCGCCCCAAGACCGGCCGTTCGCCCGGCCAGGGGGAGCTGCACCTGGGGCGCGAGGCCCACCTCGGGCTCCACGACGCGCTGGTGGAGATGCTGCTGCTGGCCGACGGGGACGTGCTGCTCCGTTATCCCCCCAAGAGCTTCTTCTCGCTCTACGCCGCGGTCATGAAGCGCTGGCACGGCACTCCGCCGCCGACCGTCCAGGACCTGCGTTCGCCCTGGGATCCGACCGACCCGCTCGCGCCGGCCCTGCTGCGCTGACGGGCGCTCCCCCGCGACCGGAGCACGCAGCAGCACGACGCGGAGTGGTGGCGGGAGAGGGATTCGAACCCCCGAAGGCAAAGCCAGCAGATTTACAGTCTGCCCCCGTTGGCCACTTGGGTATCCCGCCGTTGACGGCGTCGCGCGAGCAGGACTGTGCATCGCCAGCCGGTGAGGGCTGGCGGAGAGCCGGTGGTCGGAGTTGAACCGACGACCAACGGTTTACAAAACCGTTGCTCTACCGCTGAGCTACACCGGCAGATGCTGTGGGGACCGTAGGTTGGGGGTCGGCCCGCGTCAAGGTCGGCGCCGCGCGATCGCCTCCTTGACCTCGATCAGCGACGCGCCGCCGAAGCGGCGGCGCAGGTGACGGGCCAGGTCGAGCGCCACGACCATCTCGGCCACGATCGCCAGCCGGGGCACGGCGCAGGTGTCGCCGCGCTCGACGCGCGCGGGCGCGACCTCGCCCGTGCGGAGGTCCACGCTGGGGAGCGGCTGGCGCAGGGTGGCGAGCGGCTTCATGGCGGCCCGCAACACGAGGGGCTCGCCGTTGCTCATGCCGCCCTCGATGCCGCCGGCGTGGTTGCTGGCGCGGCGCGGCGCGCCGCCGGGTGCGGCGGCAGGGAGGATCGCGTCGTGGGTCAGGCTGCCGGTCCGGCTCGCCGACGAGAAGCCCAGCCCGAGTTCGACGCCGCGCACGGCCTGGATGCCCATCAAGGCGGCGGCCAGCGTGGAGGAGAGCTTGGTCTCGGGCCGCTCGTGCCCCCCCAGCCCCCCTGGCACGCCGGTCACGACCACCTCGACCACGCCGCCGAGGGTGTCGCCCTGCTGGCGTGCCGCGTCCACGGCCGCGCGCGCCCGTGCCTGCGCCGCCTCGGGCGCGAGGCTGTGCAGGTCGGAGGCGTCGCGGCGGGCGCGCGCGGCCTCGAGATCGGGGCCCACGGCGCCGCGTGGCTCGAGGCCCAGGTCGATGCCGCCCAGGGCCACCACGTGGCCCAGGAGGCGCAGGCCCAGGGCCTCGAGGAAGGACGCGGCCACGGCGCCCGCGGCCACGCGCACGGCCGTCTCGCGCGCGCTGGCGCGCTCGACCACGTCGCGCGCGTCGGTCAGACCGCGGTTGAGCGCGCCGGCAAGGTCGGCGTGCCCCGGGCGCGGCGCGTTCACCGGCGGCAGGTCGCGGTAGGCGGGATCGAGGTTCTCGACGCTGAGCGCGATCGGGTTGCCCGTGGCGCGACCTTCGCGCACCCCCGCCAGAAAGCGAACCACGTCGTGCTCCGTGCGCTGGCGAGCGCCGGCGCCGTAGCCACGCTGACGAGCGGCCAGGCGCGCGTTGACGAACGCCTCGAACACCGGCACGCCGGCGGGGATGCCGGCCAGGATGGCCGTCAGGGACGGGCCATGGCTCTCGCCGGCGGTCTCGAGGACGAGCTCCATGGCGGCGACTCTACTTGCCTCGGCTACGATGGGGATGCTCCGACCCGCTCGGGAGCACCCATGGCCGTCCCCCCCACACCCAGCCGCGCGCCCAAGCCCGCCCAGCCGCGCAACGAGCTGGGCGCGAAGCTCGAACAGCTGATGAAGGAGAACCGGCCCCGCGCGCTGCGCGGCAAAGGCCGCGTGGTCGCAGCCCTGCTGCTGCTCGCGGGCGGCGGCATGCTGGTGCAGTCCTTCCTAGGGGGGAGCACCTCCCCCATCGGCCAGGCGGTGAGCGACCGCGAGCGGGCGTCGAAGGCCGCGGAGCCGGTCGTGGGCCCGGAGGCGGGCCCCGCCTCGACCCCCGAGCCGGCGCCGCCCCTCCCGAGCGACCCGACACCGACACCGGAAGCCGACGCCACGGTCGCGATCGGTACGGCCAGCGACCTGGCCTTGGCCGCGAGCCGCGCCCCCGCCAAGCAGCGCGCCGCGTTGCGCGTGCTGGCCCTCACCACCTACGGCGAGATGCTGCGCGGAGCGGCGCACCGGCGTTCGGCCCTGGAGGCTGCGTCGCGGCTGGCCGGCGAGAGCGTCCCAGAGGAAGCCGAGCTGTGGGCGCGCGTGACCCAGGGTGCCCTCGAGGCGCTCTCGGCCCCCGCCGACGCCGGCGCCGCCGTGCTCTACCTCGGCTCACTCTTCGACCGCGGCGGACCGTTGGGCGTGGCCTCGCTTGAGCGCGTGGTCGAGGACGAGAAGCGGCCCCTCGAGCTGCGCGTGGCGGCCGCACGCGCCTTGCCTCCCGCTGCGCGCGCCGCCCAGGCGAGTCGCATCGGCTCACGCGCCAATCCGCATCCCCTGCTGTTGAGCGCGCTGCGCTGAGCCTGGGGAGCGGCGGGGTCGAGCCCTCAGCGCCTGCGTCGTCACCTGGCGGCGAGTCACCTGGCCGGGAGGTAGTGCCCGCCCGTACGCTCCGCCAGCGCGCGCATGAAGGGATGGTCCTCGCCGCCCAGCACGATGGCGTGGATCACGCAGTGCGTCAGGTCGAGCCGATCGAGGCGCTCGGCCAGCACCTCGGGCGGCGTACGCGCCGTGTTGTCCCGACCGTCGCTGGCCACGATCAGGGTCACGGCCTCGCGCACGGGCTCGCCCGCCGTCTGCTTCTCCTCCAGGCGCTTCTTGATCAGCTGCAGGCCCGCGTTGACGGGCGTGAACAGATCGGTGCGTCGGCCCGGGGCGATGCCGCGCAGGAAGAGGTGCAGGTCTTCCTTGGCGCGCGGCGTGGCCGCCACCAGCGTGGGCCGGAACACGCGCATCTCGTCGGCGAAGAGGATCGCCGTGAAGTGCACGTCGCTGGCGAGGCGCTCCACCGCACGCTCGAGGGCGCGGCGCGCGCCGTCGATGCCCCCGGCCCCCACCGAGCCCGAGACGTCCACGACGAACACCAGATCCTTGCTCGTGAGCGAGAGGCCCAGGAAGTCGGGCGTGAGCCCACGAGAGACGTGCGGCGCCGGCTCGGCCGTGGGCGTGGGCTCCGGCCCCGTGGGCACGGTTGTGCCCCCGGTGGGAGGCAGGGGGGGCGCGGGGGGCGCCGCGCGCGCTCTCTCCTCGAGCCGACGGGCCCAGGCGTCGGCGTCGTAGCCGAGGGCCTCGCCGGTGATGGCCTCGAGCGCCTCGGCCGCGGCCGTGACCACGCGCGCGTGCGGATCGCGCAGCTGGGCCACGAGCAGCGGCAGCGCGTCGGCCCGGCGTCGGTCGCCCAGCAGCAGCAGCAGCTCGGCCCGGAAGGTGGGATCCTCGTCCTCGCGCAGCAGCTTGGCCACCACGGCGAGGAAGTCGGCGCGGCCTCCCAAGAGCTCGAAGCGCGCCGTCTGGCGCACGGTCGGATCGCGGTCCTCGCGCGCCGCCAGCAGGACCCCCACCCAGGCCTCGCTGCCGCCCACGCGGGCCAGCGCCGTCACCGCCGCGGCGCGCACGAGAGCGCTGTCGTCCTCGCCCAACGCGGCGCGCAGCGCGCGCGCGGCGGCGCGCTGCGGATCGGCGGGCAGGCCGGCAGCGTGGCGCGCGAACTCCTGCACGGCGGCGGCCCGCGCCGCCGGCTCGTCCTGGCGCAGTCCCTTCTTGAGCGCCTCGACGCGCTCGCGGGCCGCCTCCGCCCCCGCAGCGGGCACGGCGAGCAGCAGTCCCAGCAGGAGCGCGAGCACGGACGCCCGGACGGCCCCGAGAGCGGGGGCGGCAAGGCGTGTCGCAGGCAGGAGGGAGGAGGAGAGGCGCATGCGTGGGGAAGGTGCGGCCGGGGGCAGGTCCGCCAGAGGTGCTCAACGCCGGCGGCTCGCGGTCGGAGCTCTCATTCTGGCACGCCGCGAAGCCGGCGGCCGCCCCCGCGGCCCCCTGACCGTCCCCTGGCTCGCTCGTTCAGTCTTCGCTGGCCGCGCTGGCCGCGTCGGCGGCGCCGCGCGCGTGGTCGAGCGCGAAGGTCAGCGTGCGCTGGAGCGACGGCCCCAGGTTGGGCAGCTTGCTCAGCTCCTCGAGCTCCTTGGCCGCCTCCGGACCGCCGATGCTGCCCAGCGACATGGCCACGACCACGCGCGTGGCCTCGCTGCCGGAGGCGAAGAGCCGCCCGATCTCGGCCACGTGCGCGCGCGCACTCGGGCCCATGCGGCCCAACGAACGCACGGCGCTGTTGCGCACGCGCTCGCTCGCGTCGCGCATGGAAGCGGCGACCTGCGGGAGGGCGGCTTCGACCCTGAGCGTGCCCAACGACTCGAGCAACGCCGCCTTGGCGAGCTCCGGCCGCGGGTTGAGGCTGGCGCGCTCGAGCTCCGCGAGCAGCGCGGCGCGGGCCTCGGGCGCTGCCGAGCTGAGCTGGCCCAGGGCCAGCGTGGCGTGCTCGCCGAACTGGCCCGGCTGACGGCTCACGGCCAGCAGGTGCTCGATGGCCTCCGCGCTGCCGGTCAGCGCCAGCGACTCGAACACGCGCTGGCGCAGCTCGACGGGCTGGTCGTCGCGGTCGAGCGCGATCAGCGGCGCGGCGAGGCTGACGGCGCCGTCCTGGCCGGCCAGGCGCACCAGCGTGTCGAGCGCGGCGGGCGACTGCACTCGTCCGAGCGCTTCGGCAAGCACGGCCGCGGCGGCGGGATCGCGGGCCACGTCGAGCCGGCCCACCAGGCTCTGGCCCAGGGCGCTGGCGTCGGGCGAGCGCAGCACGTACTCGCTCACCGCGCGCATGGCCTCCGGCCCGCCGCGCATGGCGATCGCGCTGAGCACCTCGGCGTCCTGCGGGCTCGGGCCCTCGAGGCGCGCCTCGAGCTCTTTCACGAGCGCGTCGCGCTCCCCTGCCGGCATGCGGCCGAGCACCTGCAAGGCCACGCGGCGCGCGCCCACCGCGGCCCCGGGATCGTCCACGATGGCGAACAGCTCGGGCACGAGGGCCGGGTCGTGGGCGTTCGAGAGAGCCTGGAGCGCCCCGTTGCGGTCCCCCACCCGGAGCGCCTCGAGCAGGCGCGCGCGCATGGCCGGGTCGAGCGGCTCGGGCATCACGGCCAGGAGCGCGGCCACGTCGGCCCAGGGGATGGGCCGGCTCGCCAGCAGCTCGGCCAGGTAGGCCTTGCGCTGGGCCGGATCGGAGAGGTCACGGCCCGAAGGCGTGCGCATCCCGGGCTCGACGCCGGCCGCACGCGCCGGGGGCCCGGCCGACGGCTGGGCCTGGGGATCGAGGGTAGGGCCGCGGCCGGAGAGATCCGCGCCCGGCTCGTCGCTGGAGCCGCCGGCCCTCTCGGGGGCCACCTCGAGGGTCTCGGGCGTCGAGGCGTTCGACGTCCAGACCCAGACCCCCACCCCGGCCAGGGCCAGGGCCCCGAGGAGCGGCAGGGCAGTGCGCGAACGGGCGGTCATGGGCAGTCTCGCTACGGCCCGGGCAGAACGTCCACCTTACAGAGGTCGCGCCGGTCCGGGGAACCATTGGACGCCGCGCGGGGCGTGAGCGTCGCGCGCGGAGGTCCGAGGGCCATCATCGGCCGGGAGGGACCCGAGGAGGAGCGCGCCGGGCCGATCCGCAAGCGCCCGCTGGGCCCAGGCGGGTCAGCGACCCTTGCCGGCCTCCGCCTTCGCTGCCCGCGCCTTGCCGGTCGTGGCCCTCGCCGTGGCGGCCGTGCCGGGAGCCGCCGCCCGCGGTGCCGGCGCGAGCGGGCCGGTGCGCGCCGCCTCAAGGAAGGCCGCGAACAGCGCGCGCGTGAGCGCGTCGGCCACCAGGCGCTCTGGATGCCACTGGACGCACTGGAAGAAGGGCGCCTGCAGATGCTCCATGGCCTCGATCACCCCGTCGCCGGCCTTGGCCGTGACGCGAAACCCCTCGGCCATGCGCGCCACCGCCTGATGATGAGACGAGTTCACGCGCGTCTGCGCCACGCCCGCCAGGGTGTGGAGGACCGTGCCGGCCTCGAAGCTCACCGCGTGGCCGGGCTGCTCGATGTCGGTGGTGTGCTGCTCGTGCTGGAAGGCCCCCTCGACCTGGCTGGGGATGTCCTGCACCAGCGTGCCTCCGAAGGCCACGTTGGTCAGCTGCATGCCGCGGCAGATGGCCAGGATCGGCAGCCCCGCCGCCCGCGCGGCCTTGACCGCGGCGATCTCGAACTTGTCGCGCGCCCGGTCCACCTCGCCCAGCTTGGCGTGGGGCTGGGCGCCGTAGCAGTCGGGCTCCACGTCCACGCCGCCCGAGAGCACCAGGCCGTCCAAGCGCGCCACGTAGCCGGCCGCCTGCTCGCCGAGCACGTTGGGCAGGAGCACGGGCAGCCCTCCCGCCTCCTCGATGCGCGCCACGTAGTAGGCCGGCAGGGCGTAGCGGCGCAGACCCAAGCGCGTGGGATCGTCGCTGACCTGGGTGCTGGTGGTGATGCCGATGAGCGGACGCATGGTTCTCCGAGGCGCAGGGGGGTCCGGGGGGGCGCGCAAGGCCGAGACACCATCGTACGGGTGCACCTCGCTCGCGCCACCTACCTCATGACGCCGCGCGCCGGAGGCTCCCCGGTCACGAGACTCCCGTGGGCCCCTCCCGCTGGCAGTACCCGTTCAGCCCTTCCCCTCCTCCTCACAGAGCAGTCACCTCCGGCTCCGGTCTTGTGGCCCGTGCTACGCCAGCGGCGCGCCCGGAGGGGTGCGGAGGGCCGCCGCGGAGGACGCCGTGTAGTCTTCCTACATCAGGACGACGCGGTGGCCCGAGCGCCCCCTCCCGGCGCGCCGCACCCGATCGGAGCCAGGACGCCCTGAACGCACACCGCTGGCAGCATCTCGCCCCATGAGCCCCTCCCTCCCGCAGCGCGTCGAGGCACGCACGCCCGTGCGCCTGGACCTGGCCGGCGGCACCCTCGACATCTGGCCGCTCTACCTCACGCTGCCGCCGCCAGCCCTGACGGTGAACGTGGCCCTCGACCTGCCCGCCACCGCGATCGCCGAGGCCGCGCCCGCTGGTTCGAGCGCGATCCGCATCGTCAGCCGCGATCGAGGGCTCGAGGCCGCCTTCAGCGACCGGGCCGACCTCGAGCGGGCTCTGGCGCGCGGCGCCGGCCCGCTCAAGCTGCTGGCGCGCGCCGTCGCGGCGGCCTGGCCGGCGGGCGGGCTGACGCTCACCACGGAGGCGCAGAGCCCGGTGGGCGCGGGCCTGGGTGGCTCCTCGAGCCTCTTGATCTGCGTGCTGGGCGCCCTCTTCGAGCTCGGCGGCCTGGCGCGCGAGCCGCACGCCCTGCGCGCGCTGGCGCAGGACCTCGAGGCCTGGGCGCTGCGCAGCCCGACGGGCTACCAAGACTACTACCCCCCGCTGCTGGGCGGCTGCCTCTCGATCGAAGGCCGGCCCGGGGGCCTCGTGGTCGAGGCGCTGCCCGTGGACCTCGAGCAGCTGGCTCGGCGCCTGCGACTGGTCTACACCGGCGCGCCCCACGACTCGGGGCTCACGAACTGGGGCACGCTGCGCGCGTACCTCGACGGCGAGGAGCCCACCGTGCGCGCGCTCCACGCCATCGCCGACTGCGCGCGCGAGGTGCGCGACCTGCTGGCCAAGGGCGACCTCGACGGCGCGCTGCGCGCGGTCGTGGACGAGGGCAGCGTGCGCTTGAAGCTTGCCCCCGGCGTGAGCACGGCGGAGATCGAGGCCCTGGACGAGGACGCGCGCGCCGCCGGCGCCTGGGGCACGAAGATCTGCGGCGCAGGCGGCGGCGGCTGCGTGCTGGTGATCCTGCCTCCGGGGCCGGTGAGCCCGGCTCTCGAGCGCGCCCTGGCGCGCCCGGGCACCACCCTGATCCCGGTGCGCCTCTCGGCCCAGGGCCTCACGTGCCGGCGTGCCTGAGCGCGCGAGCCTGTCGCCGCGCGCGATCGTCTTCGACCTCGACGACACCCTCTTCGACGCCTTCGGACAGTGCGTGCGCCCGGCGCAGCGCGAGGCGGCGGCGGCGATGCGCTCGGCCGGTCTGCGCGCGCCGCTCGAGACCGTCGTGGCCCTACGCGAGGCCTACGCGGGACGGCGTGTGGACGTGGACCGACTCGTGGCCGAGGCCTTCCCCTGCGCCGACCTCGAGCGCGTGGTCGAAGCCGGGCGCCGCGCCTTCTTCGAGCGCGACCCCGGGGCGCTCACGCCCTTCCCCTTCACCCGGCCGGTGCTCGAAGCCCTGCGCATGCGCGCGACGACCGTGCTGCTCACGGCCGGCTCGCTCGCCACGCAGCGCCGCAAGGTGGAGCGCCTGGGGCTGGCGCCTCTGTTCGACACGCTGATCTTCGTGGATCCCGCCGCGGGCGAAGACAAGCACTCGGCGCTGGCGGGCTGGCTGACTGCGTCGGGCTGGACCCCCGTCGAGGTGCTCGTGGTGGGCGACCGGCCCGACGCAGAGATCGCCGCCGCCCTCGCCCTGGGCTGCGCCGCCTTGCGGATCCGCGGCGGCGAGTGGGCCCGGCAGCCCACGCCGGAGGGCGTCCGGGAAGCCCCCGACGTACGGGCGGTGCTGCGCTTCCTCTAGGGCCGTGACCCCCGCGACGTAGGATCGGACGGGCTCCCCCCGCGCCCCCCGAACGAGCCGAGCCCCCGGGACCCACCACCCATGGCCAAGCCGCTCTCCGCCCTCGAAGACGCCTCCCTGCGCTTCATCCTCTCGACGCTGGGCGAGTCGCACGGCTGGCTCGACGTCACGCGCATCGCCAGCCGCACCGGCCGCCACCTCTCCGACGTGCGCGAGGCAGTCGCCCGGCTCGTGCGTCGGTGCAGAATACTGAGTGAGTAGCAGAAAAAAACTTAATTTATGAGCTTATTTACAAATTTAATCTCTCTCGGATATTGGCGATAAGATAAGAAACTTTATACAATTTTATTCCTGCTGCTGCTCGTTTGTTATTGTACTCGAAATTGTACTGAGTTATTCTAGTAAAATAATTTTAAATTTTCCACGCAAATAAAAGTCTAATTTGAATTCATTATAAATTCTAATAAAAAAAACTTAAACTCCCACTTCCGCGTTTTGAAAAGTATATTGAGCGAAAAATGTTGTATAGCAAGACACTGTTCACGTTCACATTCCCATTTATTGAGCTAAGATCTCTAGACATTTTTCTTAGCTTCTTTTTGCAAAAATAAGAAACGATCATTCTCGTCAAACGAGTCAAGAAAATCCTCATACAGATGAGGAAATGAGCTGTAAGCAAATACACAAAAGGCGCATAAAATTCTGGTGCTATATAATTTTTATTTATTTTTATTCGCTGCCTATATTCGCGTAAATGTCAGGAAATATATCAAGACAAATCAGAATGGAAATGAATTTGTGGTATCATTTGCATTACTTAAATTGAATATTTATTAGAATAAATCATTTTTAAGGCGCATGGACTAAGATAACAAAATGCGAGCAGGTACTTTCATTCACAAATTGAGACCAGTTTTGAAGTTCGCAAATAACTGCAGAAAAAAAGAAAGTACTCAAAAATATGCAAATTCGTTTATTAATAATACAAAGTAACATCACTTTGGGGTACCTGAAATAAATTCTTTAAGCACTTGAGAATTATATTTTGAATGTAAACTAACAAATTCTTTCTTGTCATGGGCAGATTAACTGCCTGCACTTCATTTTTCGGAATGGTGCTGAAACTGTTAAGTCTATAAAAGAGCAATTTCCACTTGTTCACAGTTTCCACCTCCTTTTTGTCGATCCATAAGAAATCTCTTTTTCTGTTGAAGAATAATAAAGTGCGGACTCTGAAGCCTCTTGTAAAAACAATAAAATTCACTTGAAATTTCCATTGCCGTTTCCTTCATCTTATCGAAAGGCAGAAGAAGCAAAGATTAGGGTTTTATTGCTTGATGTTATTATTA
>JANOFW010000118.1:0-3883 GCA_031413835.1 Planctomycetia bacterium | reverse complement strand
GGAACCCGCCGAACACGATCAGGATCCACTGGTATTCGAGGATCAGCTTCGACCCGACGAAGATCATGCCGCCGCGCAGCACGAGGGCGCCGAGGATGCCCCAGAACAGCACGCGGTGCTGGTACTTCGCCGGCACCGCGAAGAACCCGAAGACCAGCGCGATGACGAATATGTTGTCCATCGCGAGTGACTTCTCGACGACGTAGCCGACGAGGTACTGCTGCGCGGCGTCCGCCCCGAGCACCTCCCCATGGACAATCAAGGGGCCGCCCGCCTCGATCGCCGCCTGGGTGTTGTACATCGCGGTCGAGAGGCCGAGCCCAAGCCAGTGCTGCTCGTAGGCGAGGTAGACGACCCCGCTGAACGCGAGGCCGCACGTCAGCCACACGATCGACCACGCTACCGCCTCCTTCATCTTCACCTCGTGCGCTTCGCGGTGGAACACCCCGAGGTCGAGCGCCAGGAAGACCACCACGAGGCCGAGGAAGCCCGCGTAGGCCAAGAACGTCGGCCCGTCGCCGACGGTCGCGGCGAGTGTCGAGAGGGGGGCGAGGACGGCTGAGGGGAGGGTCATACACACCGGGGGGCGGAAGGTAGGGAGCAGAAGTGTGAGCGGAGGGTGGGGGGGCGTTGAGGGAAAACAGTCGTTGGCCGATTCGGCTCGCGAGGGTGAGGAGGGCTCAGGTACCGGGCCAGGCTCGAAGTTGAGTTGTCTCGCCCGCGGTCGCGGCCTTGCCGGACAGGGAGGCCTCGCACCGCGCCTGTGTCCGCGGGCCCCCAGGCGGCCGGCCGAGCTGGCGAAGCACCTTTCGCAGCTCCAGGGGGTCGATGCGGCTCGTGCGACAGGGTGCTACCCTCGCAGGGATGGAGTCGCCCGACGCGCAGGACTCCGCCCCGTCTGAGGGTATTCGCAGTGGCGTGCGAGAGCTGCTGATGCTGCTCGCGTCTGCTGACGGCCAGACTGCGTACGAGAGAAGTGTGCCTATCGCGAACGTGCCAGCGGAGCTGCTCTGTATGTGGTTCGACGACTGCTACCACCCGGACGATGTGAGATTCCGGCGTGCGTTCTCGCCGCGGGAACTGGAGGCCCTGGCATCCCTTGACGAACGGTACCGCTCGGCGGCCGACGAGCTCAAGCCGCTTCCTCGCAACGTGCCCGAGCTGCACGCGCATCCGGCGTGGGGTCGTGTCGTTCAGGCCGCCTCGGCCACCCTTCGGATGCTTGCTGCTGACCAGTCCTAATGTGAAGGCCCTCCAGGAGGCCGCCTCCGACCGCGCAGGTCAACGCGGCGCCACGGCGTGCCGCTCGACCGCGCGGCGCACCGCGGTCTCGTAGCGCTCGGCCACGTGATCCCAGGTGTGGGTCGCGAGGAACGCCTCGCGACCGGCCCGGCCCAGGCGCTCGGCGCGCGCGGGGTCGGCGAGCAGGTCGGACAGGGCGGCGCTCAGGGCCGGCACATCGCCTGGGGGGGCGAGCAGGCCGTCGATGCCGGGCCGCACGATGCAGCGCGCCACGGGGGTGTCGAGCGTGATGACCGGCGTGGCCTGGGCCCAGGCCTCGAGGAGCACGATGCCGAACGACTCGTGGCGGCTGGGGAGCACGAGCACGCGCGCCTCGGCCAGCAGGCGGCGCTTGGCCTCGTCGGAGATGTCGTAGAGGCTCGTGACACGCGCCCGGAGCGGCTCGGGCAGGGCCTGGACCCAGGCGTCCACGCGGCCCGAGCCCTCGACGCGCGAGCCGGCGAGCGTGAGCCGGGCCTGCGGGCGCTCGACCCAGACGAGCCGCAGGGCGGCCAGGAGGTGGTCGATGCCCTTGCCGGGGTCGAGGCGGCCCACGTAGAGGATCTGCTCCGCGCGCGGCCAGGGGGCGGGCTCCGTGGCGGGCTCGGTCCCGCAGCCGGTCACGACCACGGCTTCCGGGGGGAGCCCCAACTGGCCGGCGATGGCTCGGCCTTCGTGGTCCGTGTTCACCGCCAGCGCGCCCGCGCGCTGCCAGAGGGGGCCTACCGCCGCCCACGACCAGCGCGCGTCGTCCAGATGGGCCTGGGTCACGACGAGCAGGGGCAGCGGCGCGCGGTCGAGCACCTCGGCGACGACCCTGGTCAGGAAGCGGTTGCCGCTGCTCAGCAGCAGCAGGTCGGGACGGACCGTCTGCACGCGTTCGAGCAGCAGGCGGCGCAACGCGCGGCGGTGGAGCGCGCGCAGCCCCTGGCGCAGCTCGCCGCGACCGGGGATGGGCCAGCGCTGGAGACGTTCGTTCCAGACTTCCCAGCGAGCCCAGCCGGGCGGCGACTCCAGCACCACGCCGTCGCGGCCCTCGGGTTGAGGGAAGTGCTCGGGGCGCCGGACCCAGTTCACCTTCCAGGGCGGCGCATTCACCACGAACACGCGGTGCCTCCGGCGCGCGAGACCCTCGGAGAGGCGCGTGCTCAAGAGCTCGCCGCCACCCAGCATCGGCCAGTAGCCGGGTGCGACATGCAGGATCGTCAGGGGGGCCGGGGGGGACACGAGGCGCTTGTACCGGAGGGGCGCGAGCCCGCCGAGCGGCGCGGGCCCTGGGCGCCCCGATTTCAGGTGCGCAACGGTCCCGAGTCCGAACGTCTTCGACTCCGGCCGTCCCTCTGCACTCGACCCACGGGCACCCACCGCTGCGGCTTGTTGCACGGGCGCAGGCATGCGAATCTCGCGGCGTGGACATCAACCGGCAGATCCTCGGAGTTCGATGCCTGGTCGGGGGAACGCCCCAGTGCTGGCAGACGGCCCGAACCGGGGGTGCACGCCTGGGCAACGTGCGCGAGGTGGTGTTCGACCTGTGGCTTGAGGGCGGGAGCGACGGGTTCTTCGTGATCTTCAAGAGCGTGTGTGGGGAGTTCTTCAACGACAACTGGTTTCAGACGTTGGAGGAGGCCGAAGCCAACGCAGAGGCAGAGTTCGGCGTCCTGCCTGCCAGCTGGGAGGCGTTCGACGTGGACGATGCGATCCGGCTGCGGGAGGTCAAGCCCGCCGACCTCGAAGCGTTCTTCGCGCAGCAGAGCGATCCGGTGGCTTGGCGCATGGTGGCCTTCCCGGCCAAGGATCCGCACGACAGGCCGGCCTTCGACGCGCACTGGCAGAAGATCCTGGCCGACCCGGCGATCGTCGTGCGGACGATCACACGCGGATGGCGCGTGGTGGGCAACGTCCTCAGCTTCCCGCTGGGGCCCGAGCGCCAGGTGGGCTACTGGGTGGCTCGCGAGGAGTGGGGGCGGGGGATCGCCACGGCGGCGCTCAGGGAACTGCTGCTGCTCGTGACCGAACGGCCGCTCCACGCGCGCTGCGCCAAGGACAACGTGGCTTCCGTGCGCGTGCTCACGCGCGCGGGCTTCGTCGTCTGCCGGGAGGAGCGCCAGCTCTCGCACGCGCGGGGCGGCGAGATCGACGAGCTCTTCTGGGTGCTCGAGGGCCCCTCCGGCCGGGCCTGAGAGCCTGGGTAGGGGGACGGGGCACGCTCCGGCGTGCTACCGCGTGCTGACGGGCTCCGCGAGCGCCAGGCGCTCGCTCGTCTCGGGCGTGCTCGGCTCCGAGCCCTCCAGGCGTCCCTGCTCGCGTACGCCCGGCGGCACGTCCTTCAAGTCCCAGACGAGCCCGACGAGGGCCAGGGTGCGGAGCGCGTAGAGCGAGAGATCGATCTCCCACCAGTAGAAGCCCTGACGCGCGGCGGCGGGGTAGTGGTGGTGGTTGTTGTGCCAACCCTCGCCCAGCGTGATCAGCGCCAGCACGAAGTTGTTGCGGCTGTCGTCGGAGGTGGCATAGCGGCGGCGGCCCCAGCGATGGGCCAGCGAGTTGATGGTGAAGGTGCCCTGGTAGAGCACCACGGTGGAGATCACGAAGCCCCAGACGAGCA
>JANOFW010000117.1:0-2742 GCA_031413835.1 Planctomycetia bacterium | reverse complement strand
CTTCGAGGGAAGGCAGAAGCCCGTGGTCAGCGAGGCCGCGATGGCCGCGCGCCTCTCGAAGGCCGCCGACGATCTCACACGCAGCGTCGCGACCTGGCCCGATTTCGTGCCGCCATCGTGGGCGAGCGCACCAACATCATGGGGAGTCGGCGCTTCAAGCGCCTCGTCAAGGAGCAGCGCTGGGAGGAGGCCGTCGAGATCGGGCGCGCGCAGGTGAAGGGCGGCGCGCACATGATCGACATCTGCCTCCAGGACCCCGATGCCGACGAGCTCGCCGGCGTCGAGGCCTTCCTCGAGCGCCTGACGCGCGCCGTGCGCGTGCCGCTGGTGATCGACACCACCGATGCGCGCGTGATGGAGCGCGCGCTCACCTACTGCCAGGGCAAGGCGCTCTTGAACAGCGTCAACCTCGAGGACGGCCTCGAGCGCTTCGAGCGCGTCGAGCCGCTCGCCAAGCGCTTCGGGGCAGCGCTGGTCGTGGGCCTGATCGACGAGGATCCGCAGCAGGGCATGGCCGTCACCGTCGAGCGCAAGGTCGAGGTGGCGCGCCGCTCGCATCGCATCCTCACCCAGGACTTCGGCATGCCGGAGGAGGATCTGGTCTTCGATCCGCTGGTCTTCCCCTGCGGCACGGGCGACAAGTCCTACCTGGGCAGCGCCAAGGCCACCATCGAGGGCGTGCGCGCGGTCAAGCAGGCCCTGCCACGCTGCAAGACGGTGCTGGGCATCAGCAACGTCAGCTTCGGCCTGCCCGACGAGGGCCGCGAGGCGCTCAACAGCGTGTTCCTGCACCACGCCGTCGAGGCCGGCCTCGACATGGCCATCGTCAACAGCGAGCGCCTCGAGCGCTACCCCTCGATCCCGCCCGAGGACCGGCGCATGTGCGAGGACTTGCTGTTCCTGCGCGGGGAGGACCCGGTCGCCGCCTTTGCGGCGCATTTCCGCAGCGCCGCGGGGACCGCGGGCGGTCGCGGGGCCCGGCGCGCCCGGCCCGGGCAGGAGCGCCCGCTCGAGGAGCGGCTGGCGGCCTACGTGATCGAGGGCAGCAAGGACGGGCTCATCGCCGACCTTGAACTGGCCTTGAAGGACCCGCGCTGGCCGGCGGCGCTCGACATCGTCAACGGCCCCCTCATGGCCGGCATGGCCGAGGTCGGGCGGCTGTTCAACGCCAACGAGTTGATCGTGGCCGAGGTGTTGCAGAGCGCCGAGGCCATGAAGGCGGCCGTCTCGCATCTCGAGCGCTACATGCCCAAGGAGGGCAGCGCGTCGCGCGGCAAGCTGCTGCTGGCCACCGTCAAGGGCGACGTGCACGACATCGGCAAGAACCTGGTCGACATCGTGCTGACGAACAACGGCTTCCAGGTGATCAACCTGGGCATCAAGATCCCGAGCGAGGTGCTGATCGAGGCCGTGCGCAAGCACCAGCCGGATCTGATCGGGCTCTCCGGCCTGTTGGTCAAGAGCGCGCAGATGATGGTGAGCACCGCCGAGGACTTCGCGGCGGCCGGCATCGACGTGCCGCTGCTGGTGGGCGGCGCGGCCCTCTCGCCAGCCTTCACCTACCGCCGCATCGCCGCCGTCCATGCCGGCCCGGTGGCCTACGCCAAGGACGCCATGACCGGCCTGGCCCTGGCGCAGCGCTTTCGCAACCCTGCCCAGCGCCCCGCGCTCGAGGCCGAATTGCGCCTGCTGCGTGAACGCGCGGTGCTGGCCCCGGTGCGCGAGGCCCCCGTGGCCTGCCGCCCGACGGGGGTGCGCTCGGCCTCCGTGCGCACCGACGTGGAGCGCCCGCGCACGCCGCCGCTCGATCCGACCGTGTTGCTCAACGTCGACCTCGACGCCGTCTGGTCCTGGCTCAACCCGCAGATGCTCTACGGCAAGCATCTGGGCATGCGCGGGCACGTGCCCACGCTGCTGGCCGAGGGCGACGAGAAGGCCGCCAAGCTCCAGAAGGTGATCCGCGAGTTGCAGGGCCGTGCGCGCGCCGGCTGGATGCACGTGCGCGCGCTCTATCGCTGGTTCCCGGTCGCCGCCGAGGGCGACACGTTGGTGGTGTTCGATCCCGCCAGCGGCGCCGAGCGCGAGCGCTTCGTGTTCCCGCGCCAGGAGAAGGGCGAGGCCCTGTGCCTGGCCGACTATGTCGTGCCCGGCCCCGATGGGCGCGACCACGTGTGCTTCTTCGTCACCACCGCGGGGGAGGGTGTGCGCGAGCGTGTCGAGGCCCTCAAGACGGAGGGGCGCTACCTCGAGAGCCACGCCTTCGGTTCCCTGGCCGTGGAGAGCGCCGAAGCCGCCGCCGAGTGGCTGCACACGCGTCTGCGTGGGTTGTGGGGCTTTCCCGACCCCGCCACGCTCACGCCCGAGGCGGCCTTCCGCTGCGACTACCGCGGCAAGCGCTACTCCTTCGGCTACCCGGCCTGTCCCGACCTGGCCGATCAGGCTCGGCTCTTCCGCCTGCTCGAGCCCGAGGCCATCGGCGTCACCCTGACCGAGGGCTTCATGATGGACCCCGAGGCCAGCGTCTCGGCCCTGGTCTTCCACCACCCCGAGGCCCATTACTTCAGCGTCGTCGAGGACGGCGCCGTCCCGCCCGCCTAAAATCCCAGACGAATTCTCCCCGGAACGGGCATGAAAATATCGGCTCAAAAGGAGAGAAGAAACATCCCCATGAAAAGCCGGCGGTCAACTGCTACACTTGACCTATGACCATGACTTTCGAGGCCGTCTATGAACGAGGAGTCC
>JANOFW010000116.1:0-11178 GCA_031413835.1 Planctomycetia bacterium | reverse complement strand
CGGCGTGGTTGTGGCTGATCGTCGTCGCGGTAACGTGCAGCGTCCCCTCGTTGGAGATGCCGGCCCCGCTCGAGCACTCGTCGCAGGCCACGGACGTGCCGGTGTTCTCCGTGATGACGGAACCGTTGATCGTGAGGTCGCCGTCTGCGTCGTTCGCGATGCCGGCGCCGTCGCCGCCGCTCACCTGCCCAGTAACGGTGTTCTCTTCGAGCCGTGACGCGTCGACGGTCATCGTGCCGCCGTTGTAAACGCCGCCCCCGGGGCCACCCGCCGCGGCGTTGTTCTGCACCGTGACGCGGGTCAGCTCGGCCCAGCCCTCGTTGCAGAGCCCGGCGCCCTTCCCGGAGATCCCATGCGCTACTTCCGCCGTTCGCTCGCCGTGCTCGCCGCCGTGGCCCTCGTGGGCCTGCTGGCTGCGGATGTCTCCGCCCGTGGCGGTGGCATGGGTGGCGGCGGCGGCGGCGGCCGCGGCGGCATGGGTGGTGGTGGGGGGCGCGGGGGCGGCCCGGGCGGCGGCCGCATGGGCGGCGGCTTTGGCCGCGGCGGCATGGGCGGGCCCGGCGGCTTCGGCATGCGCGGCAACCGCGGAGGCACCACCGGAAAGAATGCCAAGGAGTGGGAGGTCCTGCAGAACATCGAGGAGCGCAAGAAGCAGATCGCCGAGCGTCGCGAGCGTCTGATGGACCTCGACCGCAAGATCCAGCAGGAGGCTTTCCTGGCCTCGTGGCGCAAGAGCAACGCATTGTCCTTCGGCGTCGAGGGCGTCTGTCGATGAGCGAGGGGGCAGCGATGAACGCCGTGGCGACGACGCGCCGTCTGCGGGCGGCCCTGCCGCTGGCCGGGCTCCTGCTGGCCGGGTTGGGGCTGGGCTGGTCCACGCTGGTCGGCACGGCGGGCCCCGCTTGGCCGGATGAGGCGCCCATGGCCGTGCCTCCCGCGGCCGAGCCCGCCGCTCCCGAGGCGGCGTCCGATCCCGCCGAGGGCGCCGATCTCGCGGCAGCCGAGCGCGCGCTCACGCAGGCCGACGCGCTGCGCGATGAAGGCCGCTGGAACGAGGCGGCGGAGTCCTACTGGGCGGCGCGCAAGGCCAACCCGGCCGACTTCCGCACCCACCGCCTCTACCAGGAGATGTGCCGTAGGGCCGGCGACGACCCCGCCAAGCTCGTGATCGACTACGACGCCCTGGCCGTCCTGTATTCGGCCCACGTGGCTTTCCAGGTGCATCGGCTGCGGCTCGACCCGGCCGCCGCTCGCTTGGAGGCGCTGGAGACGCTGCGCACGCGGCACCCGCAGGACGGCGATCTGGCGCTGGACCTGGCGCGCACCGCGCTCGAGGCGGGCGAGATCGCCAAGGCGCAGAGGGTCTTGAAGGACCTGGCGGGCGCGCTCTCGGGGCCGCGCGCGGTGGACGCCGTGCTGCTGGCCGTGGAGGCCGACCTGCGCGTGGGCGCAGCGGAGGAGGCGCGCAAGCGCTGCGAGGCCGCCCTGGCGGTGCAGCCCGACAACCGCGAGCTGCTGCTGTTGGCCGCGCGGCTCGACCTGCTCGACGGCCTGCACGACGCCGGCCTCGAGCGCATCATGAGGGTGCTCGCCGGCCGGCCCAACCACCTGGCCGCCACGCTGGTGCAGTCCGAGCTGCTCTCGCGCCTGGGCAAGCGCGACGAGGCCATCGCGGCGCTCGAGCGCGCGCTGCGGACGGCGAAGGACCGCCCGGAGGTGCTGCTGCCGCTGGCCGACCTGGTCGCCTCGCAGGAGACCGAGGTCGCCTACGCCCGCGCCAACGAGCTCTACACGAAGGTGCTGGAGGGCAAGCCCAACCACCCGCGTGCGTACTACGGCCAGGCCTGGATCCTGGAGCGCCAAGTCAAGTGGAAGGAGGCCGAGGAACTCTACCGCAAGGCGCTTCTCGAGGACGCCGCCTGGGCCCGGGCCGTGCACTCCGTGGGCTACTGCCAGTTCCGCCAGGGCCGCGTCTCCGAGGCCCAGGTCCAGATCAAGAAGGCCCTCGACCTCGACCCTGAGCTGATCTCGGCCATGCTCGACCTGGCCGCCACCTACGACGCCCAGGCCAACTACGCGCAGGCCCTCAAGCAGTACGAGAAGGTGCTCAAGCTCAAGGGCCAGGCGGAGAACCTGCGCGCGCTGGTGAACTGCGCCTTCGACCACGAGGCCCTGGGCGCCTTCGCCAAGGCCCACGACATGCTGCTCAAGGCGCACAAGGTCGCGCCCGACGACGTCGACATCGTCGTCTGGCTGGGCGACAACAACTACTTCCAGGAGCGCTGGAAGGACGCCGAGAAGTGGTACCAGAAGGCCGTCGGCATGGACGACAAGGCCTTCTTTGCCTGGCGCGGCCTGGGCTTCACCCTCGGCCACCAGAAGCGCTGGGCCGACGCGGCGGCCGCGCTCGAGAAGTCCAAGGCGCTGCGTCCGACCGACAAGGACGTGCTGTTGGCCCTGGGCGACATCTACATGCTCGAGCTCGAAGACCTCGAGAGGGCGCTGACGGCCTACGAGGGGTACGTCCAGGCCGGCGGCGACGACCCGGCGGTGCCCGAGATCATCACCGAGATCAAGAAGGCCCTCGGCAAGTAGCCAGGCCGTGGCGCTTGGCCGGGCCGGCTTCCGGCCCGTCGTCGACCTTCGCCGTCGGGGGCGTACCATGCCCCCGTGGCCGAGGCGAGCGCGATCTCTGATGTCCGACGTGCCTACGGCGTGCCCGACGCGTTGCGGCTGAAGGTGGACGAGCGCGAGGCGCTCGCCTGGCTGCCGGGCTACGAAGTCGCCGTACGCGAGGTGGCGGCGCACGCGGAGGCCTTGCCCGGCGCGGGCCTGGGCGGACGTCGCGGCCTGCGCCGCGTGCGCACCGCCAACGGGCCGGTCCTGGTGCGTGAGTACGGCAAGGGAGGCCTCCTGCGGGCCCTGCGCGGGCGCCTCTTCCGCGGCGCCTGGAGGCCGCTCGAGGAGCTCGTGCTCCAACGGCGCCTGCTCGCCCTGGGCGTGCCCGTGAGCGAGGCCGTCGGCTGCGTGGTGCTCAGGCGCCCCGGCGGCTGGCGCGGCTTCCTGCTGCTCAAGGAGGTCGAGCAGGCGCTCGACCTCGAGGCCGTGCTCCATGGCGAACGGCCGCCCTGCCGCGCGGGCCGGCGCCTGCTGCTCGAGCGGGCCGGGGCCGCCGTGCGGCGCCTGCACGACGCCGGCGTGCCGCACCCCGACCTGCACCCCAAGAACCTGCTGGTCACCTCCGAAGGCCGGGTGCTGGTGCTCGACCTGGACCGTGCCCGCCCCGGCGAGGGGCTGCTGCCGGAGTCGACGCGCCTGTCCAACCTGGTACGGCTGGGTCGCTCGGTGGAGAAGCACCGCTTGAAGGGCCTCCGGGCCGGTCGGCGCGATGCGCTGCGCTTCCTCACGGGCTACGCCGGCAGTCGCGAGGCGGCCGTGCGCTGGCTCGACCTCGTGCGCGAGCGGCTCGGCCGGGGCCTGGCGCTGCGTCAGCTCTGGTGGCGCCTGAGCGGCGAGGCGCGCCCCTGGCGGCCCGCCCTGCACGAGAGCGAGCGCTAGCCCTCGTGCGCATCAGCGCCGTCATCCTGGCTCGCGACGAGGTGGACCGCCTCCAGTCGGCGCTCGAGAGCGTGGCCTTCATGGACGAGGTGCTGGTGGTGGACTCCGGCAGCACGGACGGCACCCGTGAGCTGGCCCGGCGCCTGGGCGCGCGCGTGGTCGAGACCGACTGGCCGGGCTACGCAGCGCAGCGCAACCGCGCCGCTGGCTTGGCCGCCCACGACTGGGTGTTCATGGTGGATGCCGACGAACGCGTGGACGCCGGGCTGCGCGCGGCCCTCGAGGCCCTGCGCGCGCGACCGGGCGAGGAGCCGAGCGAGGCGGCCCGCGCCGTGCGGCGCACCGTGTTCACCCTGGGGCGCTGGATCCGGCATGGGGGCTGGGGCCGCGAACGACGCCTGCGGCTCTACGACCGCCGTCGCGCGCGCTGGGCCGGCGACGTGCACGAGTGGCTCGAGGTCACGGGCCCCGAGGGGCCGGACCTCTCCGGCCACCTCGAGCACCGGCCCTTCCGCTCGGTGCTCGACCACTGGCAGCGCCTGGGCCGCTACGCCGAGCTGGCCGCACGCAGCATGCATGCCGAGGGGCGCCGCGCGTCCTGGTTCGATCTGTGGCTCCGCCCGGGCTTCCGCTTCGTCAAGATGTACCTGCTGCGCCTGGGCTTGCTCGACGGCGCGGCCGGCTTCACGCTGGCCCGCTTCGAGGCTGCCTACGTGCTGGCGAAGTACGCGCGCCTGCGGGAACTCTCGCAGGGGCCGTCCGCGGGGCAGCCATGAGCGCTGGCGGGCACGCCGAGCGCGCCCGGGCCGCGGGCTGGCGCCTGACGGGCGAGCCGCCGGTTCTCGAGGCGCTGGCCGCGGAGGTGCTGACGGATGCCCCGGCCGCCGCCCGGCGCGGGAGCGTCCTGCGGGCCACCACGGACCGTGTCGTGTCGCGCTTGACCCTGGCCGGCGTGGGCGACGTGCTGCTCAAGGTGGAACGCTCCTACGGGCTCGAGGAAGCCGTGCGCGGGTGGTTTCACCCCACCCGTGCGAGTTCCGAGTGGGCTGCGGCGCGGGCCCTCGTGGAGCGCGGCGTGCCGGTGCCCGAGCCTCTGGCCCTGGCCGAGCGTGGGGGGGCGCTCGCGGGCCGGCTCACGGCCTACGTCGGACGCTTCCTGCCCGACGTCGAGCCGCTCTCGGAGGTGCTCCCGCGCTTGAGCGCCGAGGCGGCCGGCGCCTTGCTCTCCCGCGTCGGAGCGCTCATCGCGCAGATGCACGCCGCAGGCTTCGACCACCGGGATCTGCATCCCGGCAACGTGCTCGTGGGCTCGGGCGCCTCGCCCTCCCTCACCCTGATCGACCTCCATCGCGGGCGGCTGGCGTCTCCCTCCGAGGCGGACTGCGACGCCGCCCTGGCGCGACTGCTCTCCGGCCTCCGTGCCGCGGCCCTGTCGGAGGAGGAGGCGCACGCGAGCCTGCTCGAGGGCTGGCTCGGCGGCAAGCCGCCGACGCCCGCGGTCCTGGCCGCACGGCTGGCGCCGCGGATCGCCGCGCTGCGCCGTGCGCGGCAGGCCAAGCACGACGCCTGGGCCCTCGTGCCCTGCCCCTGGTACGCGGCCGTCCCCGGCCCCGGCGAGGGCCTCAGCGACCTCGCGGGCGTGCGCGACCTCGCCCTCGCGCCGCACACGCTGCGCCTGCGCCTCGAGGAGCACGACGCGTTGCTGGCCCGCCACGACCCGCGCGTGCTCAAGGACCGCCCCAAGTCGGCCGTCACGCGCCACGGCGACGTGGTCGTCAAGGAGACCCGGCTCAAGGGCTGGCGCGTGGTGCTCAAGCGTCTGCTGACCCCCGGCCGACTCGTGGCCGGGCACGTCAACGCGCACCGGCTGCGGGTGCGCGCCATCCCCACGGCGCGCTCGCTCGCCTGCGTGCGTCGCGGCGCGCGGCGCTTCACGCTCTACCAGGACCTGAGCGCGCTGCCGCGCCTGGACGACCTCGTGCGGCGGCTCTACGGCTCGGGGGCGCGCCGCGAGCAGGCGCGCCTGCGGGCGGCCAGCGCCGACTGGCTCGCCGACCTCCACGCCCGCGGCGTCTACCATGGCGATGTCAAGGCGCTCCACGTCTTGGTGGAGGGCGGGCTCGGTGCCCCGCGCTTCGTGCTGATCGACACCGACCGCTTGAAGCTCCTGGGCGCACGCGTGAGCGCCAGCCGCCGGCTCAAGAACCTGGCCCAGCTCGACGCCTCGATCCCCGTGCACGTCACGCGGACGGAACGCCTGCGTTGGTGGCGCCGCTACGCCGAGCGCCTGGGCGCGGGCGACCTCGAGCCGCAGGTGGAGCGGCGGCGGATGCGCCGGCTGGGGGCGCTCCTGGCCCGGAAGCGGCGCGTGGTCCACGCGTCCATCGAGTAGGCTCCCGGGATGCAGCGCGGAACGCTCCAGGGCATCTACGTCGCGGCGCGCCCGGAGGCGCCTTGCGAGCCTCGCGCCGCGGCCGAGGTCGAGCCCGGCGTCGGCCTGCTCGGGGACCGCAACGCCGAGCGCGGGGCGTCGCCGACCCGCAAACGCGCCCTGACCCTGATCGCCGCCGAGACGCTGGAGGACCTCGCCCGCGGGGGTCTGGCCCTGGCCCCGGGGGCCCATCGCCGTCAGCTGGTGACGCGCGGCGTGGACCTGAACGCCCTGGTCGGCCGCCGCTTCCGCATCGGCGGCGTGCTGGCCGAGGGTACGGGCCCCTGCAGGCCCTGCGAGCACCTGGAGTCGCTGACGCAGCAAGGCGTGCGTGCCGCTCTCGAGGGTCGCGGCGGGCTGACCGCGCGGGTGCTCGAGGGCGGCACGCTGCGCGTGGGCGACGCACTCCTCGAAGAGCGCGGGGCGGAGCAGGCCGCGTCGTGAGCCCGCGCGCGTTGGTCGTCGTGAGCACCTACAACCAGCCTTCACTGGGGCTGTGCCTGCGTGGCTACCTGCGCCAGACGACGCGCGACTTCGAGATCGTGGTGGCCGACGACGGCAGCCGTCCGGAGTTCGTGGCCGTGACGCAAGCGTTCGCCGAGGGTCCGGCGCACGAGCGCGGGCTCGCCGTGCGCCATGTCTGGCAGGAGGACGTGGGCTTTCGCAAGACGAAGTGCGTGAACGCGGCCCTGCGCGCCGCCCCCGCGGCCCCCCTGGTGATCTTCACCGACGGCGACTGCGTGCCGCCGGCCCGCTTCGTCGAGCGCCACCTGGCCGTGCATGCGCCGCGCTCCTTCCACGCGGGGGGCTGCGTGCGCTGGCCCCAGGAGCTCTCCGAGCGCGTGACCAAGGCCGACGTGGACAGCGGCGTGTTCGAGACCTGGATCACGGACGCCGACCGGGCGGACCTGCGCGAGCGGGCCTTCAAGAGCCGCTGGGGGGTCTTCTTCCGCCGCCGCCGGCGTCCCAAGATCCTGGGGCTCAACATGGCGGTGGACCGCGCGCTGCTCGAGGAGGTCAACGGCATGGACGAGCGCTTCGAGGGCTGGGGCCTCGAGGACGACGACCTGCGCGACCGCGTGATGCGCAGCCGTCCGCGCCCCAAGGCCCGCGTGCTCTACGGCGTGAACGACGTCTTCCACCTCTGGCACCCGGTGCGCGGCTCGGCGCCCCAGAGCCCCAACCGCGACCTGTACCGCTCCCCGCGTTCCGTGCGCTGCGAACGCGGTCTGGTCCCGACGCCGCCCGGCTGAGGGGCGAGCGACGCGCTCAGCGCCCGGGCTGCCGGGCCGCCTCGATCTCGGGGGCGGGCTCCGTCGGGGGCAGGGGGATCGCCCGGTAGCGCCCGTGCCCCAGGGTCGCGAGGCGCTCGAGGAGCGCTCCCAGGCGGGCGGATTGCTCGGAGGCGGCAGCGCCGTCCGCGGCTCCGATGCCGAGGCAGTGGATCTCGCAACGGCGTAGCAGGTTGAGGCGCGCCGCGTCGTCGAGCAGCTGCGCCGGGTCGTAGAAGGTGCCCTGCTCGGCATGGGGATCGAAGGTGGTGAGCCGGCGGCGCGTCGGGTCCTCGTCGGACCAGTCGTCCTCGCCGGGGCTGCCGTCGCTGAGCAGGAAGACGGTGTCGGCGCCGCGCAGCAAGTCCTCGAAGCCGTTGGCGTGCCGCGTGGCGCCCGCCTCGAGCGTCTGCAGCGCGCGCGCCAGCCCGCCATGCAGGTTGGTCCCGCCGCCGAGAGGCGAGGCGCTGCCGACGATCACCTGGTCGAGGTCCTTGATGGCCTTGGAGACGTTGGCCCGCGAGGCCTCCACCAGCCCCGGCGTCGAGCCGAGGTAGGCGTGCTTGGAGCCGAAGAGCACGACCGTGAAGCGCGCCTCCTTGGGCAGGCTGCGCAGCGAGAGCCTCATCAGCGCGACCGCGGCCTCGATGCGCCGGTCTACGCCCTCCCAGACGTCCTTGGGCGCGGGGCCCTTGCGGGCGGGAAGCTGGGCGGTGCGCGCGGCCGCCGCGGGGGCCGGCGCGGCCAGCCGGCGCAGGTCGGCGCGCTCGACGGGCGTGAGCGGCTCGGCCATGGAGCCGGAGCAGTCGAGCACGTAGGCCACGCGCTGTCCCGAGCCGACCAGGTCCAGGAAGCGCGTCTTGGGTGGGGGGGCGTAGGCCCGCTCGTCGCTCGGGGCCGCCGCCTGCGCCAGGAGCAGGTTGTGCCAGAAGGCCCCCTCCTCGAAGCTGACGGCCGGGCGCAGCACCCGGCCCAGGTCGCGCAGCAGCGTGTGGCGGGCGCGGGCGGGGGTCTCAGGTCGATCGAGCTGAGCGGCCAGCCAGACCCCTGCCGCACGATGTTCCGGGCTCCCCAGCCGGGCCGCATTCGCCGCCCAGACATGGCTGAGCGCCTCGAGCACGAGCGTGCGCTCGAGCGGGTCGGCGGAGAGCGCCGCCGGCTCGTCGGCCAGCAGAGCGAGCGCCGCGGCTCCCGGCCCGGCGGCCAGCGCCTCCAGCGCCGCCGCGCGCTGCCAGACCGGGTGGCCCGGGCCCGCCAAGGCCAGGGTCCCGGCCGGCTCGCCCGCGGCGACCTCGCAGCACAGCGTGCGGTACCAGAGCCAGAGGTGTTCCTCGCCGTCGTGGGCGGCGCGCCAGGCGGCCAGCGCGGGGAGGTGCTCATGCGCTCCGAAGGCGCTGCAGGCGATCGAGGCGAGCAGCGCTCGTCCGTTCGGATGCTCGCTCGAGCGGTCGTAGGCCGAGACGAGGAGCGCGAGAGCGCGCGCGTCGCCCGTCTCCGCCAGCGCCCTCCAGGCCCGCGTGCGCGCGTGCAGCGCGCGGTGCACGAGGCCCTTCTGGGCTGCAGCGGCCGCGCTCGCGTACTCCTCCGCCGACGCGCGCGCTGGGGCGCCCAGGCCGAGCAGCACGAGGCCCAGCAGCCAGAGCGCCGCCCCGGCCCACGAGCGTCCGCAGAGGTCCCCACGAAGCGACGACATCCTTGGCCCCCGGCCCTGGTTCCGAGGCTCCCTATCGGCCGCCCGGGCGCGCTGACCCGAGCCCCGGCCGCCCCCTCCGACCCCCTGATCCTGGCCTTGTTCGTACGTCGTTGCCCTGCCGGTCGGCGCTGGGCACGTGCGAGTGCGGGCCGCGACTGCTACGCGGTTGGGGCTTCCGAGGCACCACCGAGGTGCTGGAGGCGTACCAACTCGGCGTAGATCCCGCCTCGCGCGGTCAGCTCGTCGTGGGTGCCCTGCTCGACCACCCGGCCCTGGTCGAGCACGATGATGCGCGTGGCCCGCCGCACCGTCGACAGGCGATGGGCCACCACCAGCGTGGTGCGGCCCTCCTGCAGGCGCTCGAGCGCCTGCTGCACGGCTCGCTCGCTGGCCGTGTCGAGGCTGCTCGTGGCCTCGTCGAGCACCAAGATGGCCGGATCGCGCACCAGGGCGCGGGCGATGGTGATGCGCTGGCGTTGGCCGCCGGAGAGCCGCACGCCCTGCTCGCCCACCTCCTCGTCGTAGCCCTTGGGCAGCGAGGCGATGTGCTCGTGGATCTGGGCGTCCTTGGCGGCCGCCACGATCTGGTCCTGGCTGGCGGTGAAGCGGCCTTGGCGGATGTTCTCGGCGATGGTGGCGTGGAACAGGAAGGGGCTCTGCTGCACCAGGGCCGCACGGGCCAGGTAGGAGGCGCGCGTGAAACGCCGGATGTCCACCCCGTCCATCGTGATGCGGCCCTGCGAGCAATCGTAGTAGCGCAGCAGGAGGTCGCAGAGCGTGCTCTTGCCCGCGCCCGTGCGGCCCACCAGCGCCACCACCCCGCCCTTGGGAATCTCGAAGGAGACGTCCTCGACCACCGGGCGTCCCGGCACGTAGGAGAAGGCCACGTGCTCGAAGCGGATCGCGCCCGTCACGCCGGGGAAGGCCGTGGCGCCGGGTGCGTCGGGGGGCGGCGGGGGCAGGTTCAAGTACTCCTGCGTGCGCTCCACGCTGGCGGCCGAGTCCTGCAGGCTGTTGAAGGCCTTGACCAGCTTCTTGATCGGCTGGTAGAGGTTCGCCATCAGGAACAGGAACACGATCAGCTGCCCGCTGTTGACGTCGATCACCTGGCGCAGCACGAGCCAGCCGCCGCCCACCGCCAGCACGAGCGCCAGGATGTTGTTGATCAGCTCGATCAGGGCGTCGGCCGTGCTCTTGGCCCGTTGCACCTTGAGGCTCGCGCGCGTGACCTCGTCGTCGGCGCGGCGGAACTCGGCCAGGCGCTCGCGTTCGATGCCGAAGGCCTTCACCGTGCGGATGCCGCTGAAGATCTGCAGCAGCGACTCGACGCGCTTGCTGGTCTCCTGCTGGCGCCGGTGGCTGCGCTTGAGCGTGCGCCGCGTCAGGTTGCGCATGGGCAGCAGGAAGGGCAGGCCCAAGAGGCAGATCAGGCTGAGCTGGCCCGAGATGGCCAGCAGGAACGCGCCCGAGGCCAGCAGCTGGATGCCGCCCTTGAGCACGGCGTTGAGCAGCAGGTGCAGCCAGACGTAGAAGCCGTCCACGTCGCCCAAGGCGCGCGCCACGAGCTCGCCGCGCTTCTGGCGGTCGTAGAACGAGACCGGCTGATCGAGAAGCTTCTTGGTGACCTCGCGGCGCACGTCCATGGCGATGGTGAGGCTCACCTTGGAGGCCACGTAGCTCTCCAGGTAGGCCGCCAGGCACATGACCAAGATGAAAAGCACGAACAGCAGCGACACGCTGATCAACGTCGCGTAGCGGTCGCGGGCCTTGGCGCGCGCCGCCTCCGCCGCGAGGGGGTCGCTCAGGCCGCGTTCGGCGTCCTCGAGCGCGCCCTCGCCGACCCACCTGCCGGTGATGCCGTTGATCTTCGTGATCAGGTCGTCGTAGGCCTCGAGCGCGGGCCCCAGGCTCTTCTGGGCCTGGCCCACCAGCTGCCCCGCCTGGGCGCTCTCGGGGTCGGAGGTGGGCGCCCCGCTGCCGATCTCGAGCACACGCGTCATCACCGGGAAGAAGAGGAAGATGCGGCCGGCGCTGGCCGCGGCCTCCACGCTCATCAGGAGCAGCACGGCCAGCAGCCCCAGCCAGTGCGGCTTGGCGAAGCGCCAGACCGCGGAGAGGTTGCGGCTGAAGCGCTTGAGCTTCGGCGGCGCCTGAGCCGCCTCCGGCGGCGGCGCCGGGGGCGTCGCCGAGACCGGGGCGGCCTCCTCTGGCGTGGGACGGGGGGG
>JANOFW010000115.1:0-13836 GCA_031413835.1 Planctomycetia bacterium | reverse complement strand
CCCACTAACGCACCGACAATTACCCTCACACCAACCGAAACCTCAACTCCCACGGCGACGCCGACCTTACTCGGACAGGCGGGCCGCGCCGAGGAGGCCCTGGCCCTGCTGGCGCGGGTGGAAGGCGAGCGCACGCCGTCGCCCGACGAGCTGCACCTGGCGGCCGTGCTGGAGCGCGCCTTGGGCCGGGCCGCCGAGGTCGGTCGCTCGCTGACGCGCGCGCTCTACCTCGACCCGCGCCACGTCCCTTCGCTGCGCCTGGCTGCCCTGGTGGCCGACGAGGAGGGCGAGCACGAGAAAGCGCGTCGACTGCGGGAGCGGGCCGAGCGGGCCGCCGCCAAGCCCGTGGCCGGCGCCGAGGCCGGGAGCGCGTGAGCGAGCCGCGCCCCCCCTCCGCCGCCGAGCCTGCCGCGCTGGCCGCCCCGCTGGCCGCCGCGACTTCCCCCGCGGAGGCCGAGGCGCGCTTGCGCGCGGCGGCCGAGCGGCTGCTGGCACGCGCGCCCGAGCCCGCCTACCTCGAGGCCTGGGGCCGCTCGCTCCAGCGCGCGCTCTTCGACGACCGGGCCAAGGAGGATCGTGCCGCGGTCGTCTTCCGGCTGGGCGAGGATCTCTACGCCCTTGACGTGGGGCATGTGCGCGAAGTGCACCGGCCGCGTCGCGTGCACCGGGTGCCGGGGCGCACCAACGAGGTCTTCCGCGGTCTGGTGAGCCTGCGCGGCGAGCTGGTGCTGTGCGCCGACCTGCACGTGCTCCTGGGCGCCGACCGCCCCCCGCGCCCCCCGGCCACGGCGCGTGTGGTGCGCGTGGAGAAGGAGGGGCAGGGCTGGGCTTTCGACGTGGACGAGCTGCTCGACGTGCGACGCTACGCCGCTGCGGCGCTGTCGCAGCCGCAGGTGACCGTCTCCAAGGCCGCCGTCCACTTCACCGACGCCCTGCTGCCGCTGACCCGCGACAGTGCCGGGCGCCACGCGGCGCATCTGGATGCGGACCGGTTCTTCGCCGGCCTTGCCCGGAGCCTCTCGTGACCGGCGGCGACGACCTCAGCGGCTTCTCGCTCCTCGAGCTCTTCCGGGCCGAGGCCGAGGCGCATCTGGGCTCCCTGGAGACGGGCCTGGTCGCGCTCGAGTCCGACCCCAAAAACGCGACGCGCCTCGAGGAGCTGATGCGCGCCGCGCACTCCATCAAGGGGGCCGCGCGCATCGTGGGCCTGGACGTGGCGGTGAAGGTGGCGCACGCCATGGAGGATTGCCTCGTGGCGGCCCAGAGGGGCAAGATCACGCTGGCGGTCCCGGCCATCGACGCGCTGCTCTCCGGCACGGACGTGCTCAAGAGCGTGAGCCAGCTCGACCCGGCGGCGGCGCCCCAGGCCCTGGCGAGCCGCGCGGCGGAGATCCAGTCGCTGGTGGTGCGGCTGCAGCAGGCGAGCCGCGGCGAGCTGATCGAGAGCCCCGCCTCGACGTCGCCGGCGGCGCCCGCTCCGGCCGCTGCCGTGGCGGCCTCTGCCCAAGCCGCCCCCGTGGCGGCGGCCCTCCCCGTGACTCCCGCACCTGCGCCACCCGCACCCGCCTCCGCCGCGCCGGCACGCGCCGGGGGCGAGGCCGTGGAGGACCAGTCCGTCCGGGTGAGCGCGACGAGCCTCACGCGCATGCTGGCCTTCGCCGGCGAGACGCTCGTGGAGGCGCGGCGTCTCTCGGCCCAGGCCGCGGCGCTGGAAGCGCTCAAGCGCTCGTCGGGGCGGCTCGTCTCGGCCGTCGAGCGCCTGGCTGACAGGCTCTCGAGCAATGGCGACGGCGCCAAGCACGCGGAGGCCCTGGCACTCCTGCGCACCCAGTCGGCTCGCGTGCGTGACAAGCTGTCCGAGCAGGGCGAGGCTCTCGAGACCACGGCGCGGCGCGGCGAGGACCTCGCCGACCGGCTCTACGGCGAGATCCTGGCCAGCCGCATGCGTCCCTTCGGCGACGCGCTGGGGGGCTTCCCGCGGCTGGTGCGCGACGTGGCCCGCGAGCTGGGCAAGAAGACGCGCTTCCGCGTGGACGGGCGCGAGGTCCTCGTGGACCGCGACATCCTCGAACGCGCGGAGGCGCCGCTCAACCACCTGCTGCGCAACGCCCTCGACCACGGGCTGGAGCTGCCCGAGCTGCGGGCGGCGGCGGGCAAGTCGGCCGACGGGCTGCTGCACCTCTCGGCTCGCCACCGCGGCGGCATGCTCGAGGTGGTCGTGGAGGACGACGGCCGAGGCGTGGATCCCGAGCGCGTGCGCAAGCGCGTGGTCGAACGCGGGATGATCGGCGCTGACATCGCCGGGAGCCTCTCCAAGCCCGAGCTGCTCGAGTTCCTCTTCCTGCCCGGCTTCAGCACGCGCGACCAGGTGACCCAGCTCTCGGGGCGCGGCGTGGGGCTGGACGTGGTGCAGCGCTTCGCCCAGGACATGGGCGGCAGCGTGCGCGTGGAGAGCGAGCTGGGCAAGGGCACGCAGTTCACCCTCGTGCTGCCCATCACCCGCTCCGTGCTGCGCGCGGCCCTGGTGGAGATCTCGGGCGAGCCCTTCGCCTTCCCTCTCACGCGCATCGAACGGCTGCTCCGGCTCGACGCCGGGGCGCTGCAGTCGGCCGAGGGGCGCCAGCACTACCTGCACGAGGGACAGCCGGTGGGGCTGGTCCTGGCCAGCGAGGTCCTGAGCCTGCCTCCGGGCAAGGCGGCCAGCGAGTACGTGCACGTGGTGCAGCTCGTCAGCGGCAACGATCGCTACGGTCTGGCCGTGGAGCGCTTCCTGGGCGAGCAGGACCTGGTCGTGCGCCCGCTCGACACGCGCCTGGGCAAGGTGGCCAACCTCTCGGCCGCGGCCGTGCTCGAGGACGGCGACCCCGTGCTGATCGTGGATACCGACGACCTCGTGCGCTCGGTGGACCTGCAGCTGCACCAGGGCCGCATGCGCAGCATCCGGGTGACCGCGCGCAAGGACGAGACCCAGCGCCGCGGCCGCAAGCGCGTGCTGGTGGTGGACGACTCGCGCACCGTGCGCGAGGTCGAGCGCGGGCTCTTGACCAGCCGCGGCTATCTCGTGGACGTGGCCGTGGACGGCAGCGACGGCTGGAACGCCGTGCGCGGCGGCGACTACGCCCTGGTGATCACCGACGTGGACATGCCGCGCATGAACGGCATCGAGCTCACCCGGCGCATCAAGCAGGACGCCAACCTGCGCAAGATCCCGATCATGATCGTGTCCTACAAGGACCGTGAGGAGGACCGTCAGCGGGGTCTGGAGGCCGGGGCCGACGCCTACGTCACCAAGAGCAGCTTCCAGGAGGCCGGCTGGATCGAATCGGTGGTCGATCTGGTGGGGGAGCCGTAGCCCGCCGCATGCGCGTCGCCATCGTCAACGACCTCAGGCTGGCCGTCGAGGCGCTCAAGCGCACGCTGGCGCAGATCCCCGGCTGCGAGGTCGCCTGGACGGCGGCGGACGGCAAGGAGGGCGTGGAGCGCTGCGCCAAGGACCGGCCCGACCTGATCCTGATGGACATCGTCATGCCCGTGATGGACGGCGTGGAGGCCACGCGCCGCATCATGCAGCAGTCGCCGTGCCCGATCCTGGTCGTGACGGCCACGGTCGAGGGCAACCTCGAGCGCGTCTACAACGCCCTGGGTGCCGGAGCCCTCGACGCGGTGCAGGGGCCCACCTTCTCGGAGGGCGGTACGCTCGACGGCACGCAGGCGGTGGTGCGGCGCATTCGTACGCTGCAGCGCCTGACCTCCAACGGGCATGCGGCCGCGGCCGCGGTCGGCCTGAGGGCGCCCGAGCCCGTCGCGGCGCTCGCTCCGCCGTCGCCCCCGCGGCCCCCTGGCTTCCGTGTGTTGCCGGCCCCGATCCTCGCGTTGGGCGCCTCCACCGGCGGCCCGGAGGCGCTGGTCACGGTGCTGCAGGGCTTCTCGAAGGGCTTCCGCCCGGCCATCGTCATCGTGCAGCACCTCGACTCCGAGTTCGTGCCCGGCTTCTGCACCTGGATGTCCGCCCAGACCGGCCGGGCGGTACGCGCGGCCGTGCAAGGCGATCTGCCCGTGCCGGGCCTGGTGCTCGTGGCGTGCAGCGCCGACCACCTCGCGCTCGCCCCCGACCAGAGCCTGCGCTACACGCCCGATCCGGTCGAGCAGCCCTACCGGCCCAGCGTTGACGTGTTCTTCGCCAGTCTGGCGCGCTTCGCGCCCCAGCCTCCGGGGGTGGCGGCGCTGCTCACAGGCATGGGTCGGGACGGTGGCGAGGGCCTGCTGGCGCTCAAGAAGGCCGGCTGGCGTACCTTCGCGCAGGACGAGGCCACCAGCGTGGTCTACGGCATGCCGCGCGCGGCGCGCGACCTGGGCGCCGCGCAGGAGATCCTGCCCCTGGCGGGCCTCGCCGCGGCGCTGGAAGCCGCGTACACACGTCGCCTGACTGTCGCACGGCCTAGCCCGGAGCCCCGATGAGCGAGCCCCTTCCTCCCGTTGCTGCCGCACCCGGCCCGGCACCTGCTCCGGAGGCAGCGGCCGCCGCCTACCCCATCCGCGTGCTGCTGGTGGACGACCAGCTGCTCATCGGCGAGGCCGTGCGGCGCATGCTGGCGCCGGAGAAGGACATCCAGTACCGCTACGTGGGCAACCCGGCGCTGGCGCTGGCCGCTGCCAAGGAGTTCCGGCCCACCGTCATCCTCTCCGACCTCGTCATGCCCCAGATGGACGGCCTCGAGCTGGTGTCGTTGTTCCGCGCCGACCCCCTGACCGACAAGATCCCCCTGATCGTGCTCTCCTCCATGGAGGAAGCCGCCACCAAGGTGCAGGCCTTCAAGCGCGGGGCCAACGACTACCTCGTCAAGCTTCCCGATCGGCTCGAGGTCATCGCCCGCGTGCGCTACCACAGCGCGGGCTACGTCAGCATGCTGCAGCGCGATGCCGCCTACGAGGCGCTGCGTCAGAGCCAGCAGCTGCTGGCGGAGGACCTCGAACAGGCCGCGAACTACGTGCAGTCGCTGCTGCCCGAGCCGATCGAGGAGCGCGTCACCACCACCTGGCGCTACATCCCGTCGGCCGCGCTGGGCGGCGATGCCTTCGGCTACCACTGGCTCGACGACGACACCTTCGTCGTCTACCTGCTCGACGTGGCCGGCCACGGCGTGGGCGCGGCGCTCTTGAGCGTGAGCGTGCTCAACATCTTGCGCTCGAGCTCGCTGAGGAAGACCGACTTCAGCGACCCCGGCCAGGTGATGGCGCGCTTGAACGAGGCCTTCCGCATGCAGGACCACGGCGGCAAGTACTTCACGATCTGGTACGGGGTCTACAAGCCCTCCACCCGTGAGCTGCGTTGGAGCGGCGGCGGTCACCCGCCGGCGCTCTTGTGCGTGGCGGGCGCCGAGCCGGTGCAGCTCGGAAGCACCGGGCCCATGCCGGGGGTGCTGCCGGGCACCACCTACGAGACCCTGACCACGCAGGTGCCTGCCGGCACCAAGCTCTTCGTCTACAGCGACGGGCTCTACGAGCTTCGCTTGGCCGACGAGAGCGTGCTCACCCACGGCGACCTGCTCGACGCGCTGGTGCCCGAGGTGACCCGCGGGGCCGACCCCCTCGAGTCCTCCATGGCGCGTGCCGAGCGCCTGTGCGGCGCGATCGGCTATGCCGACGACGTCAGCGTGGTGCAGGTGCTGCTTCCGTAGGCCTCCCCCCCAGCTACGTGCGACCCGCTGGTGTGGGGGCGCTCGGGCCACCGCGTCGTCCTGATGTAGGAAGACTACACGGCGTCCTCCGCGGCGGCCCTCCGCACCCCACCCAGCGGGTCGGTCCGTAGCGGCCCGGCGTCCCCAGAGTGCTGCTGTTGCCGGCGGGTCACTTCTCCGGCGGAGCGTCGGAGGCGGGGGGCTCGGGGGGCGGTGGGGGTTTGAGTACCGGTAGCACGAGGCGCGCGGTCTCGGTGGCGCCGTCGACGAGCAGCAGCTCGCACTCGGCGTTGCGCGTGCCGTAGTACGCGCGCACCTTCACCGGACCAGGCGTCACGAAGCGCAGCGTGCGGCGGCCGGCGGCGTCGGTGTAGGGATCGAGGCGCTGCACCCCGTCCACGCAGTCCATGTGCGGCAGCTCGCCCGACTGGGTCAGCTCGACGTGGGCGTAGGGCAGCGGCCTGCCCTCGCTGTCCACGACCTCGATCTCGAGCGTGCCGCCCACCGGCGCCACCAGCACCGCCTCCGGCCGTGCGCCGGGGCCGACCTCGAGCGCGATCGTCGTGGTCGCGCCAGCTCCCAGCACCTGGATCGAGGCCTGTCCGTCGGGCACGTCGTGGAAGGTGGCGCGGCCTTGCGCATCCGCGGCCAGCTCCTGGTCGCCCAGGCGCAGGAGCGCGCCAGCGGCCGGTCCCCCATGCCAGGCGACCGAGCGCACAGGCAGAGGCGCCCGCCTCGGGACCTCAGGGAGCGGCCTCTCCACCAGGCGACCCGTGTAGCCGGGGGCCACGCCGTCCTGCTCGCCTGTGGTCACGAGGAGGTTCTCTGAGACGCGCACGCGAATACCCGCACCCGCGCTCAAGCGCAACTCGCTGAGGTGGCCCGAGCCCAGGTCGAAGACAAGCTCGTTGTAGAATGTGGCCGCGGGTACTTCCTGGTTGAACGTAGCCGCGGGGACCTCCGGCGACGCGAGCGCCAGTCGCACGAGGACCGGATCACGCGAGTCGCCGCCGATGAAGCCCTCCCCCGAGGCGTGGAAGCGCTTGGCCAGGGTGCCGCTCACCTCGACCCGGTCGCCCACGATGTGCGCGCCGCCCTGCACGTGGAGCCGGCCCTGCGCATCCACGTGGAGCTCGGGGTTCTCGAGCGTGACCCCCGCCACCGTGACGGTTCCCTCCCAATCCTCCGCGCGGTAGGGCATGCCCTCGGGCGGCACGAGCAGGATCACCTCGACCGCCGGTCGCAGGGGGTAGGTGGCCACCAGACGCTGGGCCAGCGGGTGGATCGTCGTGCTCCAACTCGCTTCCTTGCGCGCGACGAACCCGCGTGGAGCCTCCACGCGGCAGGTCACGGTCGCGGGCCTGCCGCGCTGGAGGGGCAGGGTGGTGGCGCCGTAGGCGTCGTCGGCCCACACCAGGCGCGGTCGCACCTGCCAGCGCGCGTCGGGGCGCAGGCGTCCCTCCCCGCCTTCGCGCACGTCCAGGCGCAGGGGCAGCCCCCGGTCGATCGCCAGCGTCAGCTCCGGGCCCAAGACGACGGCCTCTGCGAGCACGGCCCCCGGCGCGCTCGCACTCGGCATGAACGTGAAGATCCCTGGTTCCACGGACGCCATGGACACCACGTGCGGCTGGACGACTTCCTCTTCCTCGACGACCTCCTCGGTGAGCTCCGCTTCAGCGGCCTCGTCCGTGACCTCGGGCGGAGCCTCCGCGCCTCCGGCGGGCTCTGCCGCGCGCCGGAACAGCGTGAAGGACGTCGCCGTGCGGGAGATCACCCACGGGAGTCCCGAGAGGAGGTTCGTGGCGCTCGAGGTCGTGTCATCCCCAGGCCGGAGCGCAGAGGCGAACACACGCGCGCGTCCGTCGTAGGGCAGGTCGGCGAAGCGCGCGCGGCCCGAGGCGTCGGTCAGGCCGGCGGTCTCGCTCGTGGTGACGGTCCCGTCCTCCTTGGGCGGCTCGGTCACGACGGCGAGCACGCGCAGCCCCTCCACCGCCACCCCCTGGAGGTCGGTGACGGTGACAGTCACGGGCCCGTGCGTCTCGCGGGGCTTGGCGCTCGGGGCGGCCCTGAGCGTGGGCCCACCGGCGGCCCCGGGCACGGCCGCGGCCGGGGCGAGGAGGTCCTCGCTCGTCGCCTCATCGCCGGACCCTCGCCACCACGAGGAGATCCAGCCCCCGTCGGCACCCGTGAGGCCCACCACGAGGACCACGGCGATCAGCCCCGCCGCGACGAGCGCGAGGGGCAGGAGGCGGCGGCGGCCGGAGGCGCGCGGGGGCATGCTCACGAGGCTCCTACTGTACGCTTGCCAGCAGCCTTGGGCCGGCCGGAGGTGCTGCGTGCGCTGGATCACGTCGTTCGGGGTGGGTCTCGGTCTGCTGTGCCTCGGGGCGCCGCTCGAGGGCGGGGAGGCCACTTGGCCGCCTGCGCCGCACCTCACCGCCGTCCACGTCGCCGCGGATCCCATCCTGGACGGGAAGGGCGGCGATGCGGCTTGGGCCGGTGCGCCCTGGCTGGCGATCGAGGCGTCGCTGGAGACGGTCCGCGTGCCGGTGCGTCTGTGCGCCTGCGCCACCGACACACACCTCTATGTGCAGGTGGTCTGGGCCGACGCGCACCTGGACGACCACCCCCGCGGGACCGGAGCCGGGAGCGTGAGCAAGAGCGATCGGATCTGCGTCGAGTTCTGCGGGCCCCTGGGCTCCTCGGGCGTGCCCAGTCCGCGGGAGCCCGAGAAGGCCGCCGAGTTCGATGCCGACCGCTCGCTTCTGGGCAAGCCCCAGGGTGGCGTCGCCGTCTGGCGGGACGGCTTCTGGACCGTGGAGCTCTCTCGCGGCCGCAAGGGCGGCCCTGCGCTCGCGGCCGAGACACCGCGTGCGCTCGATAGCCTCCAGGTGTGCCTCAGGGACGGATCCGGGCCGAATCGTCCCACGCCTTGGGTGAGCCTCACGGTGGGCAGCCCGACGCATGCGCGCGACTTCGAGCAGGACGAGCCGGGGCAGGACGCTTCGGGCATGCGCGCCGCGCTGGCAGGCAGCGGCAAGCCGCCAGCATGGATCGTGCGTGAGCACGACGGCGCTCGCTGCCTGGTACAGGAGTGCGCCGACGAGACCGATGCGCGCTTCCCGCTCGCCTTGCTGGACGGCGTCCAGGCGCGAGACATGGACCTCTCGGTCAGCTTCAAGGCCCTGGACGGCTTCAAGGACCGCGCCGCCGGGCTCGTCTGGCGCGTCAAAGACGCGGGCAACCACTACATCCTGCGCGCCAACGCGCTCGAGAAGAACGTCGTGCTCTACAAGATGCAGGACAACCTGCGCGTGGACCTGCCGCCCATCGGCCACGAGGCCGACTACGGCGTCAAGGTCGAGTTCGATCCGGCGGCCTGGCACGTGCTGCGCGTGGTCGCGCTGGGCGAACGCTTTCAGGCCTATCTGGACGGGCGCCTGCTCTTCGAGGTCGTGGACAAGACCTTCACGGAGGCGGGCGGGGTGGGGCTGTGGACCAAGAGCGACAGCGTCACGGCCTTCGACGATCTTCTCGCCGTGAGCCTCGACGCGCCTCCCCCCTTGCCGGCCTCCGTGCCGGCGCCCGCGCGTTGAAGCGCGCGGCGCCCGCTCTCCAGGCCGTCCTGTTCGATCTCGACGGCGTGCTGATCGACTCGGTGGCCTCCATCGGCGCCAGCATGACCTACGCCCTGGAGGTCATGGGCCGCCCCCCGCGCCCCCCGGAGGTCATGCGGACGTTCGTCGGCCCGCAGCTCGAGGACAGCGCGGCCCGGCTGCTCGAGACCGAGGACCCCGAGCAGATCGCGCGCTGGATCACGGCCTACCGCACGCACTACGACGTCCATTGCGTCGAGCAGACCACGCCGGCGGAGGGTCTGCTCGAGGTGCTCGAGGGGCTGGCGGCCCGTGTGCCGCTGGCGGTGGCCACGAGCAAGCCCGAGGTGTACGCCGAGCGGCTGCTCAAGGCCTTCGGGGTGCGGGCCCGCTTCGCGGCGCTCTGCGGCCGCAGCCTCAAGCTCGACCGGGAGGGCAAGGCGCAGGTGATCGCGCGCGCGCTCGCGGCGCTGGGGATCGAGGGCGGCCCCCGGGTGGTGATGGTCGGCGACCGCGAGCACGACGTGCGGGGTGCGCGCACCCACGACATCCCGACGGTGGGGGTGCTGCACGGTGCGGGCGACGAACACGAGCTGCGTTCGGCCGGCGCGCGTTGGGTCGTGGCCGACTTGCGTGCGGCCGGGCGCCTGCTGCACGCCCTGCTCGACGGCCGTTCAGCGCCCTGAGGCCGCGCGCCTCGGGCGGGCGGCGAACAGCTGTTCCTCGCGCGCGGCGCGTCGGGCCAGCGAGCCGCATACGAGGCGGCAGAGCTCCCGGAGCGTCGGATCGGCGATGGCGACCGTCACCTCGCGACCTGCACGCGCCCGTTCCACGCAGCCCGCCGCCTCGAGCGCGGCTGCCTGGCGCGACGCGTTGGAGAGCGTGAGCCCGGCCCGCTGTGCCAACGTGCCCATGGTGAGCGGCCCGGCCATCAGGGCGTCGAGCAGCCGCAGGCGGCTGGGGGCGCCCAGCGCGCGGAAGCGCGCAGCGACCGCGCGCAGCTGGGGTGCGGAGAGCGGGGCGTGGGGGGGCCGGGGGGCGGGCATCACTTGAATATATACGCAAGTAGGGAACAATGAGGCTCCTTTCCGGAGACTCCCCCATGACCGCCTCCGCCGTCTCGAGCCTCGTCGTCCTCTCCCTGCCTCACACCCAGGGCTGCCGTGGCTACCTGCTGGCCGATCCCGACAGCCGGCAGGCGTTGGCCCTCGACGTGCATCTGGATCTCGTGGAGGAGGCGGCCGCTCGCATCGCGGCCAACGGCTGGACCCTGCCCTACGTCGTGGACAGCCACACCCATGCCGATCACCCCTCCGGCGCCGCGGCGCTGGCCGCACGCTTCCGTTCCACGCGCATCGCGCACGCCGCGGGCCGCCACGAGGGGGTGACGCGGCATCCCGCGGACGGCGATCGTCTGCATCTGGGCGACCAGGAGGTGCAGGTGCGGCATGCCCCCGGCCACACGCCCGACCACATGGTGCTGGTCGCGGGCGGCGCGCTCTTCTCGGGCGACAGCCTGCTCATCGGCTCGGTGGCGCGCACGGACTTCCTGGGGGGCGACGCGGGCGTGCTGTTCGATTCCCTCCAGCGCATCGTGGGCCCGCTGTCCGACGAGACCGTGCTCTACCCCGGGCACGACTACCAGGGCCGCGTCTCCAGCACCCTGGGGCAGGAGCGCCGCACGAACCCGTGGCTGGCCTGGAAGAACCGAGCCGAGTTCGTCGAGAGGCTCACCGCCGATCGCCCGCCACGTCCCGCGAACATGGACGCGCTGCTCGAGCTCAATCGGGACGGGCACGCGGTCCCCGCCACCGTGGGCGTGCTCGAGGCGATCGAACGCGTGCGGCAGGGGGGAGCCGCAAGCGTCCTGGACGTCCGGATGCCTATGGAGCGCGCCGCGGAGAGCGTGGCGGGCGCGCGGCTCGTGCCGCTCGACGAGCTGGAACAGCGCCTCGACGATGTGCGCGCCCTGCCCGCGCCGCGCCTGATCCTGTGCCGTACGGGCCGGCGCTCCGCGCTGGCGCAGGAGGCGCTCGCTCGTCTGGGCGTCGGCGCGCTCACCGTGATCGAGGGCGGCCTCGAGGCGTGGAAGCTGGCCGGGGGCCCGATCGTGACCGGCGCGCCGCGCATGTCGCTCGAGCGCCAGGTGCGCGTCGCGGCCGGGAGCCTGGTGGTCGTAGGCGCGCTGCTCGCCTGGCTCGTTCACCCGGGGTTCCTGGCGCTGAGCGCATTCGTGGGGGCGGGGCTCGTCTTCGCCGGGCTCACCGACACCTGCGGCATGGGCATGCTGCTGGCGAAGATGCCCTGGAACCGCGTGGCCGCCGAGCCCTCGGGTCCGGTCGGCGGCGGCGGCTGCGCCGCAGGGGGCTGCGCCGCCTCCGCTTCCCCCTCAGATCCCCGCTGAGGGAGAGGCTCCGTTCGGGCCGGCCCGGTCGAGCACCTCGCGCACCTTGAGGGCCAGCGAGACCGGCGAGAAGGGCTTGAGCAGCAGCGTGTGCTCCGACTGGCCGATCTCCTCGCGCAAGGCGTCCGGGCTGTAGCCCGAGACGTAGAGCACGCGCGTCTTGGGGTGCTCGCGCAGCAGCTCCTTCACCAGCTCGGGCCCGCTGGTCTCGGGCATGATCACGTCGGTCAGGATCAGATCGAGGGCGTCGGGGTGCCGGCGAGCCACCTGGAGCGCTTCGGCGGCCCCGGCGGCCTTCAGCACCCGGTAGCCGTGGTGCTCGAGCGCGGCCACCGTGACGTCACGTACGGCCGGGTTGTCCTCGACGACGAGCACCGTCTCGCCTCGTGACGGCGAGGGCTCGCCGCCGCCGGACGCGGCTCGCGCGGACGGCGCGCCCTCCGCGCGAGGCAGGAGGATGCGGAACGTGCTGCCCACGCCTGGCGCGCTCTCGGCCCAGATGTGGCCGCCGGCGCGCCTCACGATGCCGTAGCAGGTGGCCAGGCCCAGCCCCGTGCCCTGGCCGCCGGTCTTGGTCGTGAAGAAGGGCTCGAAGAGGCGCGCCATCGTGGCCGGAGCCATGCCGGTGCCCGTGTCGCTCACCTCCAGCTCCACGCAGGGCCGGTCGGGCGCGAACGGGCCGCCCTTGCGTCGGGCCTCCGGGCCGTCGAGCTGGCGCGTGACGATGCCGATCGTGCCGCCGTGGGGCATGGCGTCGCGCGCGTTCACCACGAGGTTGACCAGCACCTGCTCCATCTGGCTGGTGTCCACCTTGGCCGCAAGCACGCCTGGGGCAAGGTACACCTCGAGCGTGACGCTCTCGCCCACCACGCGCCGCAGGAGGTGCTCGATCTCGCGCACCAGCGCGTTGGCGTCGATCACCCGCGGATCGGCCGCGTGCCCACGTGCGAAGGTGAGCAGCCGGCCCGTGAGCGCGCTGGCGCGGCCGGCCGCGTCACGGATTCTCTCGGCGTGCTGGTGCGCCTCCTGGGGACTCGGGGCCGCCAGGATCATCTGCGCGTAGCCCAGGATGACCGTCAGCAAGTTGTTGAAGTCGTGGGCCACGCCGCCCGCGAGGCGCCCGAGCCCCTCCATCTTCTGTGCTTGCAGCAGCTGGGCCTCCAGGCGCAGCTGCTCGGTCACGTCGATGGCGACGCCCAGCACCGCGGGCGACGACGTGCCGCTGTAGGTGAAGGGGATCTTGACCGTGCGCAGGTGACGCACGCGCCCCTGCGCGTCGGTGATCGGCTCGTCGAGGATCACCTTGGGCTTGCCGCCCTGGATCACCTCGAGGTCGTCGGCGCGGAAGCGCGCTACCTCCTCGTCGGAGCGCGCGTAGTCGGCGTCCGTCTTGCCGCGCAGCGCCTCCACGCTGGAGCCGTACGCCTCGGCCACGGCCTGGTTGACGAACAGGAAGCGGCCCTCGAGGTCCTTGGCGAAGACGAAGTGCGGCACGAGGTCGATCACCTGGCGCAGGGTCCGCTCCCCGAGCGCCAAGGCTTCGTTGGCCGTGCGCAGCTCCTCGGTGCGCCGCTCGACGCGTGCTTCGAGCTGCTCGTGCAGCACGCGCACGGCAGCCTCACCCTGGCGTGCCGCCTCCACGGCCTCGCGGTAGGGCGTGATGTCCTCCGCCACGCCGGCGATGCGCACGACCCGCCCGGCGGCGTCGCGGATCGGGAAGGCGCGGTCGCGGATCCAGCGCGTCCGCCCCTGCCCGTCCACGATGCGGTACTCCTCCGCGTAGCGTCCTGGCGCCTGCTGCGAGAGAGCGGCGGCGAGGATGCGCTCGCGGTCCTCGGGGTGGATGGCCTCGAGCCACAGGCGCGGACGCTCGTAGAGCGCGGCGCAGGTACGCCCCCAGATGCGCTCGAAGGCCGGGCTCACGTAGAGCATCTGGTCCTTGTCCGGCGTCGTCATCCAGAAGACCGCATCGATCGACTCGGCCAGCTGGCGAAACGTGTCGTCGCTGGCGGCGGAGTCGTCGGTGGGCGGCGTCCTGCCGGACCTTGTCATCGGCAGCGCAGCCTAGGGGCTGCCCTCGCCGGGGGCAAGGGGGTCGTCCTCGGTAGACCGCCTGTCTGGGGCTGGCGCGTGCCGTCGAGACAGGGGATGCTCTGCG
>JANOFW010000114.1:0-3080 GCA_031413835.1 Planctomycetia bacterium | reverse complement strand
CGGGACCGCCCCGCCCCGCTCAGCGCGGCGTGCGCGTCGTCTTGGAACGGCGACGCCGGCGGTTGTTGGGACGGCGGCCATGGTTGGCCTTCTTGACGAGTCGGTTGTTGGGGGACATGGCGCCTGCCTCGGGAAAGCGTGGACCGATCCCGCGAAGGTACCCGCCGCCGCCCGACGTCCCTAGCGGAAGGCGACCCGGAAGGCCTGCTCGAGATCGGCGCGCAGGTCGTCCAGGTCCTCAAGCCCCACCGAGAGGCGCAGCAGCCCGTCGGTGAAGCCGCTGGCCAGGCGCTGCGCGCGGGGGATCGAGCCGTGGGTCATGCTGGCGGGGTGGTCGAGCAGGCTCTCGACCCCGCCCAGGCTCTCGGCCAGCTGGAACAGCCGCGTGGCCGACGCGAAGCGCTTGGCGGTCTCGAGGTCGGCGTCGAGGTCGAAGGAGACCATGCCGCCGAAGCGCCGCATCTGCTTCTTCGCGACGGCGTGCCCAGGATGGTCGGCCAAGCCCGGATACCACACCTGGCGCACGCGCTTGTGCTTCTCCAGAAGTTGGGCCACCTGCTCGGCGTTGTCGCAGTGGCGTTCCATGCGCACCGCCAGCGTCTTGATGCCGCGCAGCACGAGGAAGCAGTCGAGCGGGCCCGGCACGGCCCCCACGGCGTTCTGCAGGAAGCGCAGGCGCTGGGCCAGGTCGGCATCCTTCGTGATCACCGCCCCGCCCACGCAGTCGCTGTGGCCGCCCAGGTACTTGGTCGTGCTGTGGACCACGAGGTCGGCCCCCAGGGCCAGCGGCGACTGCAGGTAGGGCGTGGCGAAGGTGTTGTCCACCACCGCGAGGGCGCCGGACGCCTTGGCAGCAGCGCACACGGACCGCAAGTCCGAGACGTGCAGCAACGGATTCGTCGGCGACTCGAGCCACACCAGCCGCGCCGGCTTCTTGAGCGCGGCCTTGACGCGCGCCACCTGCGTCGTGTCCACCACGTCGAAGAGCAGGCCGAAACGCTTGAAGACCTGGTCGAGCAGCCGGTAGGTGCCGCCGTAGACGTCGTGGCCCAGCAGCACGCGGTCGCCCGCCGAGAGCAGCGAGAAGACCGCGTGCGTGGCCGCCAGGCCCGAGGCGAAGGCCACGGCCTCCGTCCCGCCCTCGAGGGCCGCCAGATTGCGCTGCAACGCGCTGCGCGTGGGGTTGGCCGTGCGCCCGTAGTCGAAGCCCTTGTGGACCCCGGGCGCCTCCTGGGCGTAGGTGCTCGTGAGGTACACGGGCGTCATCACCGCGCCCGTGCTCGGGTCGGGCTCGAGACCGCCATGGATCGCGCGCGTGGAGAAGCCGCCGCCGGGGTTGCTCATGGCGCCGTTGTACGCGCCCCCCTTCCAGGAGGCCACGCCGGGTCAACGCGCGCCGTGGATCCGGTCGTAGCGCGTCTCCACCCCGCAAGACAGGGTCATGAGAGCGGTGGCGTAGATGCGGCCACCGTCCGGGGCCCAGGGATCGACGGGGTCCCAGGAGCCCTTGAAGCCGCAGTAGACGCCGTCCAGCCGCTGGTTGGCGACCACGGCGGTCGTCAGCGCATCGCGCCAGACCTTCCAGTCCTCGCCGCCGACCTGGAACATCGCCAGCATGCCGTGGGCCCAGTAGTACATGTCGATCGAGCCGTCGCTCGTGTTCCACACCGGAGGGAGCGCGCGTAACAGTGCCGCGCCCCGCTGCACGGCGACGCTCTTCGCCGGGGTCTCGCCCGCCAGGATGCGCAGCAGCACGCCCACCGCCGTCATCGACTCCGACTTGGCCGAAGGGAAGTGCGGGAGCATGTCGTTGGGTCGCGCCGGGCCGTTGCCGCGCGCGACGTATCCCACGCGACCCGTCTCCTCCTCCGTCATCTTCCCGAGCCAGTTGAGCGCGCCCTCGAACGCCTTGTCGTCGATGGTGAGCGGAGCCGGGCGCCCGCGCTCGAGCGCGTCCACGTTGATCGCTCGCGCGCTTGCATGGACCAGCACGCACCACCCGGTGACCGAGGTGTCGTTGTCGCCCGGCTTCACCCCGTAGCGCCAGCCGAAGTAGGGGTTGCGGGCGATGGCGAGGAAGTCGAGCGCCTTCTGGGCGCTGCCCTTGAAGATGTTCGACTCCGTCATGCCGTAGGCCTCGACCATGGCCAGGGCAGCGATGGCGTGGTTGTAGATGTAGTGCTGCGACGTGCGGAGGCCGAAGCAGCCCTCGGGATCCTGGACGCCCTTGAGGTAGGCCAGCCCCTTGCGCACGCACTTGGCGAACTCGTGATCGCCGCGATTCGTGTAGCCGGCGCCCAGGAAGGCGCACAGCGCCAGGCCCGTGACGCCCACGTCGTACTCGCCCTTGCCCGGCCCGTCGGGCCGAGCGCCGGTCGCCGGCCCGCCGTCGCACCAGGCGTCGAAACCCGCGGCCGACCAGCCGCCGTCCGGGGACTGGTGCGCCTTGAGCCAACGCAGCCCGTGAAGCTGCGCATCGAGCTCTCGCGCCCCCCCGCCCCCCGTGGCGAGGCGCTGGCTGGGCTTGCCTCGCTGGCGAAGGGCCCCTGCGCTGCCTCCGTGAAGCGTCGACGGCAGGGGACCCGCCAGCGGCTCCTTGAACTCGTCCTCTACAAGCTCCATCACCAGCCGCTTCGGGGCCAGTTCCGGGGCCTGGACCGGCTGGGACGCGAGCAGGCGCGCGATCTGATCCATTCCCTCGCGGTAGAGGCCATCCACCTCCCGCGCGGCGACGAGCGCCTCCGGGATGCGCCCCGACTTCTCGAGCAGCTCGGCCTCCTTGAGCTTGGCCTGGACCCGCGTGCGCAGCGCGCCCAAGGCCAGTTCGAGCGCGCTCTCACGCGGCGCGGGCGGCTCGTCGGCGAACGTGCGCCGCCCAGACCCCAGGGCCCCACCTGCTACGACAAGGACCAGCGCCGTCCGACAGATCCAGCGCATGCCGACCTCCGGGTGGTGGCCCCCGCCGCCTTGGCGTTACTTCGTCCCGACGACCCGATCATAGCGGTAGGCCACCTCGAGGCACATGCACAGGATGGCGGTGCTGTAGACGCGGCCGCCGTCCGAGCCCCACGGGTCCACCG
>JANOFW010000113.1:0-6912 GCA_031413835.1 Planctomycetia bacterium | reverse complement strand
GCTCGGCGCCCAAGTACCGCGGGTTGAACAGCGCCAACCCGCTGGCCACCATCGAGGCCGTGCGCCTGCTGCTCGAGCATGTCGGCGAGGCCGCCGGAGCCAAGCGCATCGGCACGGCCGTGCGCACGACGCTCGAGAGCGGGCGCATCAAGTCGCTCTCGGCCGGCGCCTACAAGACCACCGAGGTGGGCGACATCATCCTGGCGGCGCTGGCGTAGGGGGCTGCTGCTCGTCCCGCTGGCCGATCGTCCGCGTCTCTCGGATCGCTTCCCCTGGGCGACCGCAGTTGTGGCGGCGTCGCTGGTCGCGAGCTACCTCGTGGGCTCGGGCTGGGGCGGGCTCTTCGCGAACCTGGCCGAGCAGGCCCGGGCCTGGGGCTACGCCCCCCGCGCCCCCCGTCCCACGGCCCTGCTGACGCACCTCGCGGTGCATGCGTCCTCGCTCCACCTGGTGGGCAACCTGCTCCTGATCCTGACCTTCGGTCCCAACGTCGAGCGCCGGCTCGGGCCCTGGCGCTTCGCGCTCGCCTTCCTGGCTTGCGGCGCCGCGGGCGCGCTGGCCTTCGGCGTCGCGGCGCCCGAGGAGACGCTGCCCTTGGTGGGCGCCTCGGCCGCGGCGCTGGGCGTGGGCGCGCTGCACGCGCTGGCGCTGCGCGGTCAGCGCATCCTGGTGTGCGTCTGGGTGCTGGTGGTCTGGGTGGGGGAGCTGCCGGCGTGGGTGCTGCTGGCCTGCTTCGCGGCGCTCGACCTGCTGGCCGTCCTCGTGGCTGGCTTCGGCGGCGGGCGGGTGGCGGCGCCCGCGCACCTGGGCGGGCTGGCCGTGGGTGCCTTCCTGGGGCTCGTGCTGCGTGCGCGGCGTGCTCAGCCTTCGAGCTGAGCGGCGAACTCCGACACCCGCGCGAGCCCTCGCCGGATGTCGTCCCCGGAGCAGGCGTAGGAGAAGCGCACGGCGTAGGGCGCTTCGAACGGGTCGCCCGGCACCACCGCTGCGTGGGCGTGCTCGAGCAGCAGCTCCGCCAGCCGCGTGGCGTTGCCGATGCGCTGCCCGCGGAACGAGCGCGGGAACCAGGCCGAGACGTCGGGCAGCATGTAGAAGGCGCCGTCGGGCCGGCGGCAGGACACGTCGGGCAGCGCGGCCAGGCCCTGGAACATGAGGTCGCGGCGCTGCTCGAAGACCGCGTGCATACGGGCCAGATCGCCCTGGGGCCCGGTCAACGCCGCGAGGGCCGCGGCCTGGCAGATGTCGGGCGGACCCGAGAGCGCGTGGCTCTGCAGCCTCACCATGCGCTGGATCAGGTCCTTGGGGCCTGCGCCGTAGCCGATGCGCCAGCCGGTCATGGCGTAGGCCTTGGACACGCCGCTCACCACCAGCGTGAGCTCGCGCGCCTCGGGACACAGGGCCGCGAAGGAGCGGAAGCGCGCCGGCGCGTAGACCAGGTCTTCGTAGATCTCGTCGCTCACCACGTGCAGGCCGCGCTCGAGCGCCAGGCGGCCCACCGCGCGCTGCGCCTCGTCGCTGAGCACGGCGCCGGTGGGGTTGCCGGGGCTGTTGAGCAGGATCACCTTGGTGCGTGGCGTGAGCGCGGCGCGCAGGCGCTCGGGGTCGAGCGCGAAGCCCTCCTCGGGCCGCGTGGCCACGTAGACGGGCCGTGCGCCTGCCGCCTCGATCATCTTGCCGTACGAGAGCCAGCACGGGCTGGGCAGCACGGCCTCGTCGCCCTCCTCGAGCAGCACCTGCAGCGCGAGGAAGAGCACGCCCTTGGCGCCCACGCTCACCACCGTGCGGTCGGGGGTCACGCCGGGGAAGCCCTGCGACTGCATGCGCCGCGCCACGGCCTCGCGCAGCGCGAGGATGCCCGCCGAGGCCACGTACTTCGTGCGGCCGGCGCGGATCGCCGCCACGGCGGCGTCGCAGATGTGCTCCGGCGTCGGGAAGTCGGGCTCGCCGGCCGCGAAGGGCGCGACCTGGATGCCCTGCGCCTTGAGCGCGTTGGCCTTGGCCGTGATGACCAGCGTCTCGGACTCGGCGAGATTGCCCGCGTGGCGCGCGAAGGACGGCATGGGGTCGGAGCCTACACGGAGGACAGCGGCCACGAAACGACTCTGGTGGCGGTCCACGGGAAGGAGCGCCCCGCCCGGGACGTCCAAGCGGCGTCAGGCCCTCCCCTCCCCGGGACGCCGGCGGTCCGTCGAGCCGTCGGCGACCTTGTGGACCGCGGTTGGTGGGGCCGGCGCGTCGGCGGTAGGCTCCGCCCGCCCGTCCCGTGCATGCTCCTTCGGGGGTCTCCCTTGCTCGCGTTCCTACGTCGTCTCCTGCGCCGGCTGCTGATCCTGGCCCTCGTGCTGGGGGTCCTGGGCGTGGCCGCCTTCACCTGGCTCTGCTACTGGCCGTTGGAGGGTGCCCAGGAGCGCGTCGAGGATCTGGTGCCCGGCAGCGCCGAGTTCCTGGTGCGCACCACCTGGGCCGAGCTCGAAGAGACGGGCTTCCTGCAGAAGAACCTGCGCGACGACCCCCTCGCCCCTCCGGTCAAGGCGCTGTTCCAGGACCACATCCGGCCCCTCCTCGAGCAGATCACGGCCCAGGAGGCGCAGATCAACGCGCAGATCCCGCTGGGGCTCGTCGAGGTCTCGCTCACGGACGACCTCGTCCCGGGCGAGATCGTGGCCGCCGGGCGCTGGTGCCGCGACCTGGGCCCCCCCAACCCGCCCTCGTGGCGCGAGGTGCTCGTGCTGCTGCGTGTGTCGTGGAAGGTGCGCGCCGCCGTGGCCGCGCTCGACCGTGGCTTCATCCGCGACCAGGTGCGCAGCCAGTCCGGCCTCGACATCACCCCCAGCGACGAGCCCGGCGTGCTCAAGGTGGTGCTGCCCGGCGTGCGCGTCTCCGACCCGCGTTCGCGCTCGCTGTGCGGCGACGGCTTCCAGATCCCGCCCGAGAACGTCGTCTACCTGGCGCGCGTGCGCGACGTCGTGCTCGCGGGCAACAGCCTCAACCTGATCTCGAGGGCGGTGGATCTGGGACGTTCGGGGGCCGGGGGGGAGCCGTTCTCCAGCCGGCCCGGCTTCCACCTCGACGCGCCGCCGGGCTCGCTCACCGCGGCGATGGACCTCTCCACGCTCCAGCCCTACCTCACCAAGCTGCTCGACTGGGGCGGCAACCGCTCGCGCCTCTTCAAGTACTTCATGGGCATCGAGGCCCTGGACCGCATGAACGGCTACCTGGCGTTGGGCAGCCCCGACCTGCTGGCCGGGCGCTCGACCATCCGCCTCAACACCCGCGGGCTGAGCGACAGCGTGCAGGAGAACTACGCACGCGAGCCCCTCGACCTCAGGGGCGGGCTGGCGGCCTTCCTCCCGGCCGGCGACACCTTCGCCCTGACGCAGCTGCGCGCCGATCCCATGCATCTGCTCAATGCCTTGCACGATGGCGTGCTCTCGCCGGCCGAGCGCCGTCTGTGGGCCGACAACCTGCGCGAGAGCGGCCTCTACCCCACGCTCGACGCCTTCCTGCGCGACATCGCCCGTCACCTGGGCGACAGCTTCGCGATCGCGGCGGGTCGGCTCTCGACGCTCTACGACGCGGCGCGCTACCCGACCTTCGACTCCAACGACGACAAGGAGCGGCCCTACAACGCCGAGCCGGCCCTGGCCGTGCTGGTGACGCTGCGCCAGGGCGCCAAGGCCTCCGAGGTGGACGAGTTCCTGGCGCAGCGCGTCCACCTGCTGGGCTTCAGCAAGGAGATCGAGCCCGTCACCTACAAGGGCTTCACCTACCGACGGCTCAAGTTCGAGCGCGGCCAGGAGCTGGCCGAGCTCCAGCTCTACCGCCCGGCCTACCTGCTGGTGCAGGACAAGCTCGTGCTCGCGAGCCACGAGGACTATTTCCGTCGCATCCTCGACACCTTCGCCGAGCCCGAGGCGCACCCGCCGCTGAGCAACGACCCGACCTTCCGCGTGACCATGGAGGCGCTGCCTGACAAGGGGCACCTCTCCGTGTTCGTGGACGCCGAGAAGCTCACGCGCGTGCCTCCGGCGGCGCAGGGGAGCGAGGCGGACCCGGTCGGCGGTCCCCGCGGCTTCCTCTGGGACCGGCGCAACTGGTGGGCCTGGACGGCGAAGGATCCGCGCCGCAAGGCCATCGAGCTGCGCGAGGAGATCACGCGCCGCTACGGCAGCGCGCCGATCACCGCCCAGCAGGACGAGGCCATCGAGAACGAGGTGCAATTGCGCAAGGGGGCCTGGAAGGACCAGTACCCCCAGTTCCTCGAGGAGTACCGCCGCGAGCTCCTGGGCTACCGGCGTGCGCGCTCCGTGGGCATCGTGCTGCTCGCGCGCGGCGACGTGCTGCAGGCCGAGGTCGTGGGACTGCTGCGCCCCGGCGAGCCGGCATCGGAACCGTAGTGCCTTGCCCGTGACCCGCCGGCGACCGGGCCGCTGGGGGACCCGGCTTGACTTGGGGAGGCGTCTGGCTACGGTTCGTCCCTGCTTCCGGCCGGGATGGCGGAACTGGCAGACGCACTAGGTTGAGGGCCTAGCGGCCGTAACAGGCCTTCCGGGTTCAACTCCCGGTCCCGGCACCAATTCTCGTGAGCGGCAGTGCTCTTGAGCCGCAACCGAGCCCGTGGGGCGCCTGCCCCCCGGCCCCCCTCCGCGTTCGCCTGGCGTCAGGCTCTTGGTAGCCTCGGCAGCGCTACGGCGGCGCGCGCTCTCGACCGATCCAACAGGTCGGACTCCCGAGCGGGCTCGCCCCGCGGCGGGGGGGCGCTCCCCGGCCGGGGGCGTCCCGCTTCGAGCGCGGACCCGATTCCAAGGCAGACTTGAGGAAAGCAGCAGGCGGGCGCCCCCTGGCGACCGCGCCCCACCGGAGGACTGTTCCCATGTCCCGTCGATCCCTCGTCCCGGCCTTCGGCGTCTTCGCCCTCGCGGCGTTGGTCGCGGCCTGCAGTGGTTCGCGCTCGGCCGTAAGCGCCCCGCCGACCACGCTCGCGCCCTACTCCATGGCGCAGGGACCCTCCCCCTGCGACGTGCCCGTGGTGCTCGCCCCTGCGTCCCCCTGCGACGTGCCGACGGCCATGCCCCTGCCGCCCGACGCGGATCCGGGTGAGGTGTGGTGCTACATCCGCGTGCCGGCCGTCACCCAGACGGTCAGCGAGCAGGTGCTGGTGAGCCCGGCCTCGTGCCGCGAGGAGTGGGTGCCTCCGGTCACGGAGGAGGTCACCGAGCAGGTGCTGGTCAAGTGCGAGGAGCGCCTCAAGATCCCCGTCGCCGCCGAGTTCGAGGAGCGCGTCGAGCAGGTGCTGATCTGCGACGCCAAGACCGAGTGGCGCAAGGTGGACTGCCTGCCCAAGGCCCTCAACCAGGGCGAGCAGGTGGGCGAGTGCTGGACGTTGGTGCAGATCCCGCCGCAGTTCACCCCGCGCACGACGCGCGTGTGCATCCGGCCCGAGTCCTGCCGCGAGGAGGTCATCGCGGCCGAGTACGCCCCCCGCACCCGCACGGTGACGGTGCGGGAGGGCTTCATGAAGAAGGTGCCCGTCCCGGCCGTCTTCGACGTGCGCACGCGCGAGGTCGAGGTGAGCCCGGCGCACTGGGAGTGGCGTCGCACATCCGAGTGCGAGGTTCCCGAGCTGGCCACGGGCGGCACGCTCGAGCAGCCCACCCTCGTGCCGCCGGCCGTCGAGCAGCCTGCCGTCGATCCGTCGGGCCTGCCCCCGGCCGGCGCGCCGCCCGCGCCGGACTCCGCCGGCGAGCTGCCGGCCGCTCCCGTGGTCGAGACCCCTCCGGTTCCGGCCCCCGAGCCCGCCGCCGAGCCGGCGATCCCCGAGGCGCCGGCCTTCGACGCGCCTCCGGCCGGCGTGCTCCCGCCGCTCCCCGCGGACGTCCCGCCCGTCCCGTTGGACGTGCCGCCCGTCCCCGCGGACGTGCCGCCCGTCCCGGTGGACGTGCCGCCGACGCCCACGGACGTGCCTCCGGCGAAGTAGCGAGCCACGCGCTCCTGCGCCGTTCCACGGCCGCCTCCTGAAGGGAGGCGGCCGTTGTCGTTTCTGGTGCGCCGCCGCCCGCACCGTCTAGGCTCGCCAGCGTGCGGACGCTCCTGATCCCCCGCGCGCTGCTCGCCGTGCTCTTCGGCATCGGCAGCGCCTCGGCCGAGGACCCGCGAGGAGGCCCCGTGGCACAGCCCCCCCCGCCTGCTCCGCGCGCCGAGAATCGGCTGGCGCGGGAGCGCAGCCCGTACCTGCGGCAGCACCGCCTGAACCCCGTGGACTGGTATCCCTGGGGCCCCGAGGCGCTGGCGCTGGCCGCGCGCGAGGGCAAGCCGATCTTCCTGTCAGTGGGCTACGCGGCCTGCCACTGGTGCCACGTCATGGAGCACGAGTGCTTCGAGGACGAGGGCACGGCGAAGCTGCTCAACGAGACCTTCGTGTGCGTGAAAGTGGACCGCGAGGAGCGCCCGGACCTCGACCGCGTCTACATGGCGGCGGTGCAGCTGCTCACGGGGCGCGGCGGCTGGCCCATGACGGTGCTGCTCACGCCCGACGGGAGGCCCTTCTTCGGCGGTACGTACTTCCCGCGGCCCCAGCTCCAGGACCTCACGCGCAGGGTGCGCGAGGCCTGGGCCCGCCAGCGCGAGGCCCTCGACCAGCAGGCCACGGCTGTCGCCGAGCGCGTGCGGGGCTTGAGCGCGGGCCACGACCTGCCCCCGGTGAGCGGCGGCGACACCGAGCTCGTCACGCGCCTGGCGGCGGCCCTGGCCGAGGACTTCGATCCCGTCCACGGCGGCTACGGGCAGCGCCCCAAGTTTCCGCCCCACAGCGAGCTGCTCCTGCTCCTCGAGCAGGGTGATGCCGAGTCGCTCGCCATGGCGCAGAAGACCCTCGAGGCCATCGACGAGGGCGGCGTGCACGACCAGGTGGGC
>JANOFW010000112.1:0-8090 GCA_031413835.1 Planctomycetia bacterium | reverse complement strand
CTACGAGGGCAACTGGGTCGGCACCGTCACCTTCGACTTCTACTGGGGGTCGTCGAGCCACAACACCCTGTTCCGCAACGCCGTGGACATGCGCACCCTGCGCGTGGACGGCCGGCCGATGACCCGCAACGTCGTGGCGCTGCGCCTCGACAAGCACAGCCGCTTCAACAACGCGCTTGGCAACGTGCTCGGCCACGGAGGCATGCAGGGGCAGCTGGAGCGGACCGGCGCCTCCGACTTCAGCTCATCCTCGATCTGGAGCCTGGGCCATCCCGGCGACCCGCTGGTGGCAGAGACCCTGCTGCGGCACGGCAACTACGACCATGTGACGAAGAAGACCCACTGGGATCCGAAGTTCCGCGACCACACGCTGCCCGACTCGCTGTACCTCTCGGCCAAGCCCGCCTTCTTCAAGGACCTGCGCTGGCCGCCGATCGGCCCGGACAAGAAGCCGATGGCCGGCTCCATCCCCGCGCGCGACCGGTTCCTGGCGATTCCCGCCCCGGAGCGCGAGGCCCAAGACCTGCTCTACCTGGGCGAGTTCCACCGGGCGGCCGGACAGTTCGAAGAGGCGCGGGCGGCGTTCCAGGCCCTGCTGGCGAAGTACCCGACATCCTCCTCCGCTCCGGCGGCACGGGCCGACCTGCAGGGGATGAAGTAGAGAACTGCGAGCTTGCGTACAATGCGGCGCTCCCTGAGCGGAGCACGCGTGACGCTTCCCTGCCTCGCGATCGAGCTCGATCCGTACTCGTTTCCTTGTGATGGCCCGTGGCTGGGGGTGCCGCACGGGGCGAACGTCCTCACGAACCTCCCGTTTCTCGTGATCGGGCTCTGGGGGCTGCGGCGGCTGCGGCGCGGAGGGGGCCCGGGGGCGGCGGACGGCAATCGCGTGGCGCTCTGGACCTCGGTGGCCCTGCTCGCGTTCGGGTCGGGTGCCTATCACGTCTACCTCACCCCCGCCACGCTCGCGGCGGACCGCGTGTGCATCAGCGCGATCCTGGCGTTCTCAGTCGCCGAGGTCCTCGCCCTGGTGTGGCCAACCTGCAGGCGCGCGAGCGTCTCGCTCGGACTGCTGGCGGCGACCGAGCTCAGCGTGGTGGTCTGGCTGCTCGGGGCCAGCTCGGTGATCTACGGCATGCTGCAGGCCGTCGGCTCCCTGGCGATGGCCTGGGTCGCCGTGCGAGCGTGGCGCACGGGCCGTCTCCCGGGAGCCGCACTGCGGTCGCTCTTCACCTTCATCGCGCTCTATGCGCTGGCCAAGGGCACCGAGGTTCTTGACGAGCCGATCTGCCGCTGGACCGGCCTGTTCGGAGGCCATCCCCTCAAGCACCTGCTCGCCGCCGCGGCGTTGGCGGCGCTCGTGCCCTGGCTCGGCGCCTCGCTGCGCGAGGCGCCGCCACCCGCGCAGGCACCGTCGCGCCGCTGAGCGTCCCGCGCTCGGAACTCCTCAACTTCGAGCCCAGCCCGCTTCGGGAGACGGGCGGCGGGTCACTTCGCCGGAGTGTAGACGTCGGTCATCACCAGCTGGCCGGCCGCGGTCATGGTGAACTCGAAGCCCGCGTCCTTCTTGACGAGCTTGATGACGCCGGTGGTGGGACCCTCCGGGGTCGGCATCTCGCTGCTCAGCTCGAAGCCGGTATCGCTCACCGGGCCCGTGAAGGTGGTCGGCGTGGGGCTCATCGTGTCGAACCAGGTCACGCTGGCGGTCTTGCCATCGGCGGCCCACTTGAAGACGCCCAGGCCAGAGAAGGGGCCCAGGTCGCCCTTGGTGTCGTACTCCTCCACAAGCAGCGTCTTGCCCGCGCCGAGGCGGAAGAAGACCGTGCCCTCCGAGTTCCACATGCCCGTGGCCTTGGTCGTCCACTTGTGGGCCGTGAGGGACTTGACGAGGGCGTTGCCGTCGATGCAGGGCTCCGACGGCGGCGCAGCGCCGCCCGCCATCGGGTCGTCCTCGGCCAGGGCACGACCGGTGACGAGTCCGCCCGCCGCGGCCACCAGGGCCACAGCCACCATCGCAAGCCAGTTCCTACGCATGACAATCCTCTCCTCGGGGGGGCCGTCGGGCGACGGCCATGGCGGGGAGGATAGAAGACGGAACGATCCAAGGCCAGCCGGCGGCTGAACCGGCAGGGCGGCGGCGACATCGTGGGTGCCGCCCCCCGGCCCCCTGCGCAGATCCCCCCGCTCAGACAAGCTGGCGGAAGCCGCCGTAGACCATGCGCGTCATGTCGAACGGAGGCTTGCTCGGCATCGCGGCGCACAGCTCCGGGTCGGCCATGATGCGCTTCATGGTCCGGTCGCGGTGCGCGCGGGAGCGAAAGCCGACGATGGCGGAGACGACCGTCTCCCCGCGACGCGCCTTCAGGGTCGCGGGGTAGAGCGCGCAACCGAACGCGGTGGCCAGGTCCTCCCCGACGTACTCGCGGTACTCGAGCGCCCCGTGCTTCAAGAACACCCGCCGACCGTGGGCGGCCATCTTGCGGTAGGCCGCGAGGTTGCGCTTGGGTAGCGGCACGAGATAGAAGTCGGCATAGGGGCTGGTCATGGGTGTCTCCAGAGGGGGCCGGGGGGACCACCGGCGGATCCAGAGCCTACCAATCCAGGGCTGGCGTGCCGGATCGGCGCTCCGGGTAGGCTTCCCCCATGCGCCCTTCCGCGTACATCGTGAGCCTGTGCCTGCTTGCCCTGCTCCCCCTGCTCGGAGCCCGCCCGGTCGCGGCGGAGGAGAAGGAGACTTTCGAGAAGGCCCACGAGCGCTACGAGACCTGGGTCAGGCGCGCGACGCTGCATAAGCGCAACATGGGGCGCGAGAAGCTGGCCCGCACGGGCGACCCGCGCGCGCTCCCGATCCTGATCAAGGACTACGACAAGCCGGAGAACCCCAAGGACCACGTGCGCTACCTGGTGGCGACGATGTGCGCGACGTGGCTGGGGGACGACGCCAAGACGCTGCCCCAGTGGACGGCCTGGCGCAAGCGCTACGGCCAGGCGAGCCACGCCTGGCTCTGGTACCAGGCCTCGCAGGTCGAGGCCCGGCTGCGCGGGAAGGACGCCGGCGACGCGCTCGTCGCCGCGAACGACGAGCCGCTGCTGCAGGCCGCCGTGCTGCGCTCGTTGGCCGACGCCTTCGCCGGCAAGCCCGAGGCGCCGGCGGTGGCGGACTTGGCGCTCACGCTGGGTCTGGCGCTCCCCAAGGCACCCGCTGCGCGCGGCGCCGTGGTGGAGGCCATGGCGCTGGTGCTGGCGACCCTCAAGCTCCCGTTGAAGGAGCCCAAGGCGGTCGCGCTGGCCGAGCCCGTGATCGGCTCGCTCGCCGACCCGACGCTCCCGGCGCGCTCGAAGCTGGTCGTGGCGCGCGCGCTGGCACGCTCCTTCGCCAGCGAGACGGTGGACCTCGACCCCGAGATCTGGCGTCGCGAGCTCGCTGCGGTCCAGAGCGGCACACCGCCAACCCCGCCGCCGCCCGACCGCTACGCAGGCCCGCGCTTCGTGGGCCTGCCCGCGGTGGGCCAGCGCCTCGTTTACGTGATCGATCTCTCCGACTCGATGCTGATCCCGCTGGCCGCGGCCGAGAAGGAGTCGCTCCAGAAGCCGGCCACGCCCACGGCCGGCGCGCCCGCGGCGCCCAAGCCGGCCGACGACCTGCCCTGGGACAAGATCGCCACGCGCTTCGACGCGGCGCGCGCGTGCCTCAAGGCCTCGCTCCTGGGCCTCAACAAGGACCAGCGCTTCTGCGTGGTGGTCTTCGGCGACAAGGCCGAGCTGCTCGAGTCCACCCCGCGGCTGCTGCCCGCGACGCCCACGGCCGTCAAGGCCACGATCCGCGAGCTCGACCAGCTCGAGCCGCGCAGCACGAGGAAGACGCCCGAGTCGCCCCACGGGGAGCTGCGCGGCGCCACGAACCTCCACGGCGGCCTGCGCAAGGCCTTCCAGGTGGGGCCCAAGGGGCTGGTGGAGACCGACGAGCACGTGGACGGCAAGCTCCTCGAGGGCGGCTGCGACGCGATCTTCCTGCTCTCCGACGGCCTGCCGTCGTGGGACGACTTCGAGGCGACCGAGGTCCCCGACGAGACGGACGAGCCCGCCAACCCCGAGAGCAAGGTCGACACCAAGCGCACGCCAACCATGACCTACGACGGTCCCTACGGCCAGTACCACATCACCGGCGACTACCTCCTGCAGGACGTCAGGCGCATGAACCTGCTGCGCAACGTCGAGATCCACGTCGTCGCGGTGGGCGAGGCCGACGACCTGCTGCTGTCGCGGATCGCCGACCTGGGTCTGGGCAAGATCCGCCGCGTGGGCGCGTCCACGGCGCCGGCGCCGCGCTGACGCACCGAGCGGCAGGCCAAGGGTTGCCCCGGCGGCGGGGCGCTTCGCGCGAGGGGAGGGGCGGCGGGCCGTGGGCAGCCGGCCCTCCCGGATCACCTGGCGGGCGCCGCCCCAGGAGGCAGGGCGGCGGGGAGCAGGCGCTCGAGGAGGGCGTCGAGCACCGCGAGGTCGCGCGATCCGGCTTCGAGGCGCGGCCCCGGATCGACCCAGCGCACGATCCCCTCGGCGTCCACGAGGACGCTGATGCTCGTCGCCTGACGCAGCCCGCCTCGGTCACGCAGCTCGCTGTACTTCGTCCAGCGGTCGTCAAAGGCGAGCGCACCGGCGAAGCCCAGCCGGCGCACGTAGTCGCGCGCCGCCGCATCGGTGAGTTTCCTGCCCTTGGGGTGGTAGACGCCCACCATCCGCAGGCCGCGCACACGGTAGCGCTCCTCGAGTCGCGCCAGCGCCGGCACGCTGCCCGTGCAGTGCGGGCAGGCGTTCGTCCACCAGCGGAAGAGCGTGAGACGCTGCGCCGCGAGCGCCACGGGCGCGCCCTCCGGCGTGAGCCAGCGCAGCGCGGCCAGCGAGCCGAACGGCTGGCCCACGAGCGGAGGCGGGGCGCTCGCGGGGATGGCCGCTTCGTCACGAGGGTGGGCCACGAGGAACTCCAGGATCGTGCGCGAGATCACGCCGGAAGGTCCGCCCGACCAGACATGGTCGGCGCCCTCGACCAGGAGCAGCTGTGCATCCGAGCGGGAGGTGGGGCCCCGGTACGTCGCGCGGCGCACGACGAGGCCTCCCGTGCCGGGGAGCAGGTCCACGACGGGCGTCGGGCCGGCGCCATTCCAGCGGGCCCAGGTCGCCACGGCCGCCTCGGGGTCGCCCGAGAGCCGGGGCGCCGCCACGCGTCGGTCGGCGGCCCCGTGAACGTGAAGCAGCGGGACGGGGACGACGGGCGACTCGCGCACGAGGCTGGGGAGGTAGCCTGCGACCGGCGCGATGGCGGCGACGACCTGCGGCCGCTCGGCCGCCAGCCGGTAGCAGAGCGCCGCGCCGTTCGAGAAGCCCGTGGCCCAGATGCGGCGCGCATCGACGGGGAACCGCTCGCGCAGGCGGGCGAGGATCGCGTCCACGAACGCGACGTCGGAGGAGGGGCGACCGGTCGGGGGATCGACCTCGAAGCGCTTCGTCCGCGCCGGGGCGCGAGGGGTGACGATGAGCATGTTCGTGACGGCGGCCAACGCCTCGAAGCCCGTGGCGGGCGCCATGCTCTCGGCATCGCTGCCGGCACCGTGGAAGACGAACAGCACGGGGATCGGGCGCAGCCGATCCCAGGTCGCGGGGACATGGACGAGGTAGGAGCGCTGCGCGCCTGCCACGACGATCTCGCGCTCGGTGCCCTCGGCAGCGGCGCTGGGGATGCGCATCGATCCCAGGAGCATGGCGACGGTCGCGAGCGTGGTCAGGGCGCGCATGAGGAGGACCCTACCCTGCTTCCAGGGCGGCGGGCGGTGGCGTGGTATCACGGGCCGCTTGGCGCCGTGGGGCGCTCAGCGCCCGCGTGGGGAGCAGCCAGCCGTGAACGCGCCTACCGACCACCGCCCCGAGCTTTCGGTCAGCTACCACAAGTTCTGGAGGGGCTTCCGGGCGCAGGGCCACTTCCTGGGCAAGGCCCTGGCGCGGCGCTTCCAGGTCAAGACCGAGGCAATCGGGCGCGACGTACAGTTCTACGGCGTCTTCGGCAGGGCGGAGTTCGCCTCGGTGGAGGGAACCCGGCCGCTGCGCGTCTGGTGGTCCGGAGAGGCCCAGGAGCCGTCGCGGGCGATCTTCGATCTGCACTTCGGCTCCCTGCCTGCTTCGCTCCTGGGCGAGCGCTGGCACCGCCTTCCCGTGTGGGTTCCCAGCCTCGACTTCGACGCGCCCAGCACGGACCCGCGCTCGGTGAAGCGCCTGCTCGGGCCGCGCAGGCCGGCGGAAGGAGCGCGCTTCTGCAACTTCCTCTACTCGAACCCGACGTCGTTGCGCGCCGAGTTCTTCCTCCGGCTGAACGCGCGTCGGCCGGTGGACAGCCTGGGGCGACTGCTCCCGGACGCACCCAAGCCCGTGGCCGACAAGCTGGCAGTGCTCGGCCGCTACCGGACCACGATCGCCTTCGAGAACGCGCTCTCGCCGGGCTACGTGACGGAGAAACTCGCGCATCCGCTGCTCGTCGGCTCCGTGCCGATCTACTGGGGGGCCGACGAGGCGAAGCAAGACTTCAACCCGCGCGCCTTCGTCTTCGCGCGCGACTTCCCCACCATGAAGGACCTGATCGACCACGTGCTCGCGCTGGATGACTCGCGCGAAGCGCTGGCCGCCATGGCGGCCGAGCCGGCCTTCCCCGGCGACCGCCTCCCCTACGAGCACACCCCGGACTTCGTCGCCGAGCGCATCGCCGACGCGCTGGGACGCCGGCTCACGGCGCCGGTGACCGAGGCCGACAACCAGAGGCTGCGAGCAGCGGAGGTCATCAGCGGCAGGCCCGTGGGCTTGAGCAGGTGGGCGCGCCGGCTGCGCCGGCTCTTCGGCCGCCGACGCAGCTGACCGACGAGCCGCAGACGCGCGCCGTCGGGTCGGGCGAGGTCAGCGTGCCTCGCAGGCGACCCAGTCCACCTCGACGGTCGCGCCGGCGGCCGCGGTCCCCGAGAGCGGCGTGAGGTGGATCGTGAATCCGGCGGCCGACTTCGCCGTGTAGGAGGCCGAGACCTTCAGCCCTGCCGACGCGCGCGGCGTGAGGGCCAGCACGTAGGAATCCCCCGACAAGCCCTGGCTGAACGTGACGGGGTGGTCGCGTCCCACGGGGACGCGCGCGGTTCCCGCGCGGACGAGCGGCGAGGCGCCTGCCGGACCGCGCTCCCCCGGCGGGCCGGCAGGACCTGCCGCGCCTGCCGTGCCTGGCTCACCACTCTCCCCCCGCTCCCCCGAGGTGCCCGCCGCACCCGTGTCGCCACGTCCGCCGCGGCCACCCGTTGCACCGGCCTCCCCCGCGCCCCCTGGCTCTCCGACGATCCTGCGGGCTCACTCGTAGTCGATGCGCTGGGTGATGAGCGAGCGGATCGTGAGCTCCGTGGCGGGACCGCTGCCCGGGCCCTTGAAGTCGTACACATCGACGTGCGGGCCGTAGGGCGTGCGCTTGACGAGCCGCAGGGGGAAGGTCATCTCCCCGAACGGGGAGAGGGGCGGGACCTCGATGACCTGGACGACCCTGCTCGCGACCTCCCGCGATCCGCCGAAGCCGGCTTCCCCAGAGCCCGTGGCGATAGGCTTGCCGTCGTCGTCCTTGTCCTTGATGGGATCGCGCGCCCTGCGTTCAGATCCCTTCGGTGGGATGGGCGCGTCCGGGTCCACCTTGGGGTCCTTCACGACATCGCGGGCGCCTGCCGTGCCCGCGGAGCCCTCCGCCGAGTGGCTCCCGCTGACGTCTGCGGTAAGCGTGCCGACGAGCTGGAGGCGCAGCACTGCCTCCTTGGAGGGATCCTTCGCGTCGGGCGGATTCCACGTGAGCGCGACTCTCTCCACCTTCACGGCGTCGCCGTCCTTACTGCCGCTGGGGCAAGGGGATGGCGAATCCGCGGGCGCGGGCGCGCTGGCCACGGGCGCCGTGCACCAACGAAAAGGGCCCCGGCGACCTTTCGGTCGCCGGGGCCCCACGCACAGGCACCTGAGGCGTTGGCGCTAGAGGGCCAGCTGCCACTGGAAGCGGATCAGCATGGAGGTGTCGCCGTCGCCGCCGCGCG
>JANOFW010000111.1:0-12892 GCA_031413835.1 Planctomycetia bacterium | reverse complement strand
GCGCACAGGCAGGTCTGCTCCCAGGCGAGGTCGAAGCGGCCGTCGAAGGACGCGGGGAGGGCCAGCACGTCGCCCTCCAGCACCTCGAGCGCGAGACCCGCGCGCTGGGCACGGGCACGCATCTCCGCGCAGGCGGAGGGCGCACAGTCCACCGCCGTCACGCGGTAGCCCGCACGCGCGAAGGCGAGGGCGTCGTGGCCGTAGCCGGCGCCTGGGACCAGCACGCGGCGGGCACGCGCAGGTCCCAGGCGCTGGAGGACGCGCAGCAGCGTGGGCGGCGGCCCGCCCAGGTCCCAGTGCGTGGTGCGATCGCGGTAGCGCTGCTCCCAGTCGCCGACGGTGACGGGTCGCGCGCCGTCCGGGCCGGGGAGGCTCACTTCTCCACCCCCTCCACGCCCAAGGTGAGGCTCACGTTCTTCTGGTGGGACGGGATCCAGACGGCATCCGCCCACGACGCGCCCGCGCCCGCCACCACGTTCATGATCGAGGTGGGATGCTCGACGTCGTGGCCGCAGCCGCAGAGGTGGCCGAACTCGTGCGCGATCGTCAGCGCCACGGCGCTGGCGAAGCCGTCGATCAGGCAGCGGATCTTCTCGCCGCGCTGGTCGGCCAGCACGTCCTCGCCCCAGCGGTGGCGCCCCAGCAGGTGGGGCTTGTCGACGGCCTCGAGCGGCGGATCGAGCTTGTGCTGCGCGTACATCGTGCGCTTCAAGAAGGTGGTGTAGATGGCCACGCTGCCGGAGCCGGTCACGCGCCCGCCGGCCGCCTCGTCGTCGCCCGCCAGGGTGGCGATCCAGACCGCCGAGGGCGAACGCTCCACGGGCTTGTGCGTGGTGAAGACCATGCCCCACGACCAACCCGAGATCGGCGTACCGTCGGCCTCGCGCCGGAACAGCCGGTAGGCGATGCGCATGGCGCGCGCCAGGATCTCGTCCTTCACCAGCTGGTCGAGCTCCGGGTCGTAGCCGCCCGTGGAGAGCTGGAGCTCGTTCAGGTCGGCCTCGATCGTGCGCACGGGGGCCTCGCCGTAGGTGAGGAAGCCCAGGCGCCCGCGCGGCGGCGGCGGCAGCGCTGCCGCGCGCGCGAAGCCCAGCGGCGGCCCGCACTCCGGCGTAGGCAGCTGACCGGCGGGCAGCTCCTCGAAGCGCGCGTTGCGTACGCGCCAGAGCCGCAGCGGGAAGAAGCGGACCGTGCCCGGTGGCTCGAAGGCGAGCGGGCCGAGCAGCCCTTGCGAAGGCCGCTCCGGAGCCAGGGCCTCCATCAGCTTCTTGAGGCTCGAGCCATCGGCGAGGCGCGCTGCGGTCAGGAGGCGCCGCGTCGCCTCCGCGGCGCGCACGAGCATCTCGGAGCTCGCCTGCCCGCGCTTCTCGAGCAGGGTCAGCAGCGCCTCCCCCGCGCGGCCCTGCCCCTCGGGATCGGGCCCGCCCAGCAGGCAGGCCCGCTCGAAGGCGCGCGGCGCCGCGAGGCGCAGCGCCTCCGAGCGCGAGAGATCGAGGTAGAGGCAGCGTGGGACCTCGGGGGCGGACTCCAGGGCCCGCGCGAAGCGCTCGAGGTGCGCGCCCGTGAGTGCGACCAGCACCCACTCGGGTTTCAGGCGCGCCAGCTCTTCGACCACCGCAGCCGCGCCACCCGCCTCCAGGACCAACGAGCCCAGATCGCGCGCCGTCGAAGGCAGGTTGCGGCGCAAGGCCGCCTCCAGCTCCGCCCCACCCGCCGTCGGCTCGCGCACGACGGCCACGCTGGCCGCCCCCAGCGGCGCGCGCAGGGCATCCCCCACGGCCACGGCCTGGCTCACGAACGAAGGCGCGAGATGGAACGCATTCCCTGCGCCGCGCAGCGCATCCACGGTAGAGGCCGTGAGCATGAACCAGGGCACGCGCAGGCTGCGCGCCGCCTCGGCATGGGCCGAGCGCAGGTCGCCAGAGGGCAAGGCGACTACCCCGACGGGCTTCCTGGCCTTGAGCCGCTTGAGCGCGGCCGCCAAGCCCTCCGCCGTGCCGCCGTCGTCGAAGGCCTCCACGACCAGCGGCCGACCGTCGCCCACCGGCAGCCCGGGCAGCTCCCCCGCCAAGAGTGCCCCGCGTTGCGCCTCGGCCAACAGCCCATCGGCCCCCGTGCCCAGCACCGCGATCAGGACGGGCTCGGCGGGAGGTGCGCTCGAGGCTTCCCGCCCGCCCCCCCAGCCCCCCGCCGCCAGCAGCACGCTCCACCCAAGCAGCGCACAGGCCCGGCTGGCAGGACGGAGATGTTGGCCCATGGCCTGACCCTCGCCGCCGGAGGAGGCCGCGTCAACCGTCGAGACCGGGTCTCGCGGCGGGCCTGCCTGCGCCCACGGCACGGCGGCGGCCACTTCTCGCGCCTAACGTCCCCCCCAGGCCCGTCGTGGGTATCCTCTGCGCCTTGGCCGCCCCCGGAGGGGGGGCAGCCGACGGTCGCGGGCCCATGTCGGGCTCGGACCGGGCGTGAGATCCCCGACCGGTGGAGAACCCATGGCTCGTCCGTTCCGCCTCCCGCTTCCGTTCGCGGCCTTGGCCTTCCTGGGCCTGCTGGCCGTCACCCCCGCCCTGGCCTCCGAGGAGGAGGGCTGTCATCGCCTCGACATGGAGGTGTACTGCAGCGTGTCCTCGCCCATCGTGCTGGTGGGCGACGCCTTCCAGGCCAAGGCGACCGTGAAGAACACGGGCGACCTCTCGCTCTCCAACGTCGTCCTCGCCCTGCGCGGCGGCGACGGCGTGCTGCAGGTGGGCACCAGCGACCTGATCATGAAGATCCCCAAGCTCGGCCCTGGCGAGACGCAGGACATCTCCGCCACGTTCATCTCCGACCAGGTCGGCGAGCGGCGCATCGATGCCTCGGCCCGCGAGGACCGCGGCTGGGCCGCCGCCGGCTGCTTCTGCGGCGTGAACCTCAAGGGTCTGCCGGCGATCCAGCTCGAGATGATCGACCTGGACGCCCAGCGCGCCAAGAAGGGCATCTTCGAGCAGGGCGAGAGCTTCATCTACGAGCTGACCATCGAGAACGACGTCGGCACGGCGCTCACGCCCGACCTGATGATCGTCTGGAGCCTGCCCGCGGAGCTCGAGTTCGTCAGCGGCTCCGGCGATCGCGGCGCGACGGTGACGGGCAGCGGCCAGAAGGCCGAGTCCAACGCCTTCGTGCTGGCGCCCAACCAGGTGCTCAAGTTCGAGCTCGTCGTGCGCTGCATCGGCGTACCGGAGCGAAACCTGGTCCAGAGCCGGGCCGCCGTCGTCACGGCCGCGGGCGGCGTCGAGCTGGCCACCGAGACCGAGAGCACGACGCTCAAGGCCAAGGTGAACTAGCGTCGCGAGTCTGGGGTTCGGTGCAGATCGAGGCACGGCGCGCTGGGCTGCGGGCGCTCGGGCCACCGCGTCGTCCTGATGTAGGAAGACTACACGGCGTCCTCCGCGGCGGCCCTCCGCACCGCATCCAGCGTGCCGGTGCGTGGAGACCGGCCTCCCCGGCGGGTGGAGTCGCGGGAAAATGCCACGATCCACGCCGGACTTGAGACGCAGGAGACCAGGCGCGCGCCCAGCGCTCCCCAGCTTCACCAGGTAGAGCCGAAGTCGGCGGGGCGGTTCCGCGCAAGCGCGACCGCCCCGCTTCGTCAGAAGGTCACGCTTAGCGGCTGGCCGGGGCTGACGAGAAGTCCGGTGAGCACAGCACGGCGGCCCGCGACGTCCCAGAGCTCGGCGCTGTACGTGCCTGGGGCGACCGAGGGGAGATCGAAGAGCCCGGTGAGCGGGTCCACCCCCACCTGCGCCAGGAAGCCCAGCGGGCCGTAGAGCCGCACGAACTGGCCGGAGGCAGCCGCCGCGACGGCTCCAGCGACGCTCCCCGGCGTGACCGCTCCCAGCACCAGCTGCTGGCCGCCCGAGGTCCCGCCCGCACCCACGACGACCGGGCCGTTGCCGGCCGGCGCGTGGCCCGCGAGGCTGGCCACGATCTCGTAGGCGCCCGGCGGCAGGGGCCCCAGCCGGAACAACCCGCCGCTGCCGCTCAGGGTGGAGGCGACCTCCTGACCGGCCTGCTGGGCGCTCACCACCGCGCCCACGAGCGGCAACGCGCCGCCGTCGAGCACGCCGCCGGCGAGGAACCCGGCCCGCGCCGTGTCGAGCGCGAGACCCTGCGGCCGCAGCCACCAGGCCCCTCCCGCCTGCAGCACGGAGAGGCGCGCGTCGAGATCCACCTGCACCTCGAGCGTGGCGTCCTTCACGAGCGTGACCGTCAGCGGCAGCTCGAGGACGGCATCGCCCGGCGCATCGAAGAGCAGCTCGTGATCCACGCCGGCCACGCGGATCCGGTGGCGGCCCCCGCCGTCGGCGGCCAGCCTGAGTCGCAGCGCACGCGCGGTCTCGACGGGCACCTGCGCTTGGCCGAGAGCCTCGCGCACCCCATTGCGCAACGCCAAGACGTCGATCTGCCGCGGTCCGCTGAAGAGCCGCGTGGTCGTCTGCGCCCCCACCCAGTCCACCGACTCCACCGTGAGCCAGAGGTTGGTGGCCTCGTCCACGGGGCTGTCGGAGAACCACACCAGGACCAGCGTGCTGCCGGTGTTGAGCCCCGAGGTGATCGACTCGAAGTACCAGGCATCCACGCCGCAGCCGACGCCCACAACGGCCACCAGCAGCAGGACGGCGATCAGGCACAACGCACGCACGCCCTGAGTCTACCCCTGGCTGCGCCCCCCGCGCCCCCCCAGGTCTACCCGCCCAAGTCGGCCACGGAGTAGCCGTACTGCACGTCGGCGAAGCGCGCGCGCAGGCGGTTGACCTCCACGCGCACGTCCTGCTTCTGGACGATGCAGGCGTGGAACGCGGCCGCGATGGCGTCCATCTCCTGCGGGCCCATGCCGTTGCGGGTCATCTCCTGCACGCCAAGCCGGATCCCGCGCGGGTCGAGCGCGTTCTTGGCCGCCTCGCCGGGAAGCATGTTCATGTTGCAGATGATGTCCTGGCTGCTCAGCAGCCGGCTCACGAGTTTCCCGCCGCCGTGCTCGGCCACGTCCACGGCCACCTGATGGCTGCGGGTGAAGCCCTGCTCGGCGGCCGCCACGGTGAAGCCGCGGCGGTGGAGCGCCTGCGCCAAGGCCTGCGCGTTGGCGATCGTGTCCTGCGCGTAGCGCCGACCGAACTCCTCCATCTCCAGGGTCGAGACGTAGAGCGCCGGCAGGCTGAAGAGGTGGTGGTTGGACGAGGAGCCCGGGAACACGCCCTTGTCGAGCGTCTTGCACAGCGCCTCGTCGCCGCCCAACGAGAGCACCACGCCCCGCTGCGGGCCGAAGAAGGTCTTGTGCGTGCTGCCGTTGAGCACGTGCGCGCCCTCGCGCAGCGGGTCCTGGAAGGCCCCGCCCGCGATCAGGCCCAGCACGTGAGCGCCGTCGTAGATCACCAGCGTGCCGACCTCGTCGCAGACCTCGCGGATCTCGCGCACGGGCTCGGGGAAGAGGAACAGGCTGCGGCCCACGACCACCACGGCGGGGCGCTCGCGCGCGATCAGGTCGCGCGCGGCGGGCACGTCGATGCCGAAGCCGTCCGGGGTGGCCGGCCAAGGCAGGATGCGGTTGGTGCGCTTGCCCATGCTGCCCATGCGCGCGTGGCTGATGTGCCCGCCCGTGGCCACGGGGTGGGCGATCACGGGAGCGCCCTGCGGCACGAGACGCGAGAACACGGCTTCGTTCGCCACCGTGCCCGAGATCGGCCGTACGTCGGCCCAGGTGGTGCCGAAGAGCCGGCACATGGCCTGCGAGGTGGCGAGCTCGATCTCGTCCACGTAGCGCGTGCCCTCGTAGTAGCGCCCGCCCGGATGACCCTCCGCGTAGCGGTGCAGCAGGTCGGAGTCGAGCACGGCCCGCGCCGCCGGCGAGAGCAGGTTCTCGGAGGCGATCAGGTTGAAGGACTGCCGGCGCCAGCTGTCCTGCTCGCGCAGGACCTGCCGAACGCGGGAGAGACCCGCACGGGCCGCCGCAGGGAGCTTGAGCGTCATGGGCGGCGACTCTAGCGCCGCGCCACCCAGCCGCAACAGCGCGGACGCCCGAAGCCGGGCCCTGGCCGTCTCGCGGCGGCGGCGATGGTTACTTCGCGACCCCCTCGCGCAATCCCTGGGCCAGGGCCTCGAGCCCCCCGGTGTCCTTCTTGAGGACGGTGCGCAGCATGTCCACCAGGGTCTTCTCGACGCCCAGGGTCCGGTAGGCCCGGGCCACCGAACGCACCAGCTCGCGGCGTGGCCCGGCCGGGTCGCCGCCGGGGCCCCGGCGCGGCTCGACGGGCCGGGGGTCCTTGAGCAGTCCCAGCACCAGCGCCTGCTCGATGTCGGGGCCGACGTCGTCGGCCGTGGCCACCCGCGCCAGCGCCTCCACCACGGCGCCCTCGAGGCGCGCCACGCGCTCGTAGAGCGTGAACGGCACCCGGTTGTCGGGGAAGGAGGCGCGCTGGTGAGACTGCCAAGCGTCGAGCAGGGCGAAACGCAGGTCTTCCTTGGCGTCGGGAGCGGCCAGCGTCCGCAGCGCGCGCGCGGCTTCGAGCCGTAGCGTCAGGTCCGACGCGGCCCGGAGCGCGTCCCCCAGCGCCCCCGAGACGGAACGGTCGCCGAGCCGGCCCAGCATCCAGGCGCACTGCGCCCGTACGCGCGGGTGGACCTTGCGGTCGGCGAGCAGCGCCGAGGCTCGGGTCACCACGACGCCCGGTCGCAGCGCCACCAGCCGCTCGGCGGCGGGCTCGGCCTCGGCCCTACCCGCGGCCAGGGCCTCCCACAGGCGCTCCTCGGCCAGCTCCGGGGCCAGCGTGCCCCCCTGCGCCGCCGCCGGGTCGCCGCGCGCGGCGCGCTCCCCAGGGCTCACGGGCAGCGCCAGGCTGGCGAGGGGCCAAGCGTCCTTGGCACGTGAGCTGCGCCGTCCGTTCACGTAGCGGTACCAGTCGCGCTCGGCCGCGGAAGTGAGGCCGTGCCCCTCCTTGGGCAGCTCGCAGTAGACGAAGTCAGCGCCCTGCTCCTGCAGGCGCAGGGCGGCCTTGCGCACCGGCTCAACGGGAAAGCGCTCGTCGGCCTCGCCGTGCCCGATCCAGACTCCGATGCCGCGCGACGCGAGGCCGCCGAGCACGGTCGGCGCGGGCGCGGCCGCGGCGCTCACGGTGGCGAAGCGCTCGCCCCACAGCGAGCCCAGGGCCCAAGCGCCCTCGCCGCCCTCGCCCACCCCGATCAGATGCACGCGGGCGAGGTCGACGTTCCAGCGCCCCTCCACCTCTGCCAGGAGGGCCTCAAGGAAATCGCGGTTGGCGGGCGTGTCCCAGGGCGCCTCGAGGGCCGTCGGGCAGAGGAGCAGCCAGCCACGCCGCTCCGCACCGTCCTGCAGCAGCCGCAAGGCGTCCTTGCCGGTGCCACCCAGCACGCGCGTGCCGTCGGCACGCGTGATCACGCCCCCGCCGTGCAGCGCCACCACCAGGGGCACCGGCTCCAAGGGGTGGAGGTCAGGGGGCACGAAGATCGTGTAGCGTCCCGCCGTCGCCTCGGCCGTGGGCCAGGCCAGCGCCACCTCCTCGAGCACGCCCACCGGCTCGGCCAGGGCCAGCGCCGCCCGCTCGACGACGGTCGCCGACCAGGCGAGCCCCGTTTCCGTCCGCAGCAGAGCCAGCGCCGCGGCGCGTGCGGAGGCCCGCTCCAGGGTCAGCGCGCGGGCCAGCCGCTCGGCCAGGGCCGGGTCCACGCGCGGGTCTCCCCGGCGGCGCTGCGCCCAGCGCTCGGGACCCCCGCCGGCCTTGAAGAGCTCTGGATCGGTGGCGCCGCGCGCCAGGGCCTCCTCGGCCAGACGCCGCGCCAGCTCCTTGTAGCCCTTGCGCTTGGCCAGCCCGTACAGCGCCGTGAGCTCGACCACGGCCTCGGGCGCGCGGCCCTCGAGGATCTCGTCGAGCCGGCCGTGGATCCAAGGCTCGTCCTCGTCGGGATCCACGCGCTTGACGTCGCGCGCCCGGAAGGTGCGCACGCCCAGGGTCATCTCCGCGACCGAGCAGCCCAGGGTGTTGAGCCGCACCTCCTCGCCCACCCGGGTGGCGATGCCGGTGTGCGTCTTGCCGCTCTCGAGGACCAGCACATCGGCCTCGGCCGGGCCGCCGCCACCCACCCCAAGGGCGACGAGCAGCGCGCCACAGGCCAGCCGACGCGGGCCCGGGCCGATCATGCGCCGGGCACGGGGTCGGGCTCGGGCGCGCGTGGATGCCGACGGCAGAGCCGCAGCACCACGAGGCCCGCCAGCAGCATGCCCAGGCACAGCTGCTGGCCGCGGGTGAAGACCCCCAGGAAGGCGAAGCCCAATCCTGCGTCGGGCTCGCGCGTGAACTCGATCCCGAAGCGCACCAGGGCGTAGAGCACGAGGAACCAGCCGGCGATGCGCCCCTCCCCCACGCCGCGGCGCAGCATCATCCAGCGCAGCACGAAGTACAGCAGCACGCCCTCGCCCAGCGCCTCGTAGAGCTGGCTCGGATGGCGCAGGTCGGGCAGGTAGGGTCCGCCCTCCACCCAGTTCTCGGGCCCGCCCACGCCGCGCGCCTCGTAGTCGGGGAAGCGCATGGCCCAGGGCCCGTCCCAGACGCGGCCGTAGAGCTCGGCGTTGACGAAGTTGGCGAAGCGCACGAACGCGATGCCCGGTGCGGTGGCCAGCGCGAGCCCGTCGAAGAACGCGCCGCGCGGCAAGCGCAGTTTCGAGCAGTAGATCCAGTAGGCGACGACCACGCCCAGCAGCCCGCCGTGGAACGACATCCCGCCCTTCCACACCTTCAGGATGCTGCTCCACTCCCAGCCCGGCTCGTGCATGCCATAGAACAGCACCCAGCCCAGGCGCCCGCCCACGAACACGCCCAGGATGCCCCAGAAGAGCACGTCGGCGACGCGCTCCGCGGGCACGGGCCAACGACCGCGCTTGGCCAGCCCGCGCAGCACCAGGTAGGCAGCCACGAAGGCCAGCACGTACGAGATGCCGTACCAGCGCACGGGGTGCCCGAAGAGCTTGAACACGATCGGGTCGATGCGCGGGTACGTGAGCTCGGCCAGCGTGATCATGGGAGCCTCGGATGGGCAACGCTCACGTACATATAGACGAAGAGGGGGTGCTAGGCCCGAAGTCCTGGGAGCGGTTCGAACGCCTCAGGCTGCCATGACAGGCCTCAGCGACTTGCCAGCCGCGCCTGGCGGCGACGGCCGGCGCGCAAGAGCTCGCCGCCCTTGAGGGCCAGGCGCTCCTGCCAGTCGGAGATCACGCGGCCGTCCAGTTGGACGCCCTTGCTCTCGATCAGGCGCTTGGCCTCGCCGGTGCTCGCGGCGAACCCGGCGCTGCGCAGCAGGTCCACGATCCAGTGACGCCCGTCGGCCCCCGCGGCCCCCAGTACGATCTCCGCCAGGTCGCTGGGCGTCTCGCCCTCGCTGAAGACGCGACGGAACTCCTCGCGTGCGGCCTGACCGGCCGCGGCGCCGTGGTAGCGGGCGACGAGCGCCTCCGCCATCGCGAGCTTGGCCTCCATGGGATGGCCGGCGAGCAACGCCGCGATGCGCTCCTCCGAGAGGTCGGTGGCCAGGCGCATGAACTTCGGGCAGAGCACGTCGGAGACGCGCATGGCCTTGCCGAACATCTCCTTGGGGGCCTCGTCGAGGCCGATGGCGTTGCCCAGGCTCTTGCTCATCTTCTCGCTGCCGTCGGTGCCCTCGAGCAGCGGCGAGATGAGCGTGGCCTGCGGCGGCTTGCCCGCCTGCTCCATCAGCCGGCGCCCCACGGTGAGGTTGAAGGTCTGGTCGGTCCCGCCCAGCTCGACGTCGGCGTCCACCATGACCGAGTCCCAGCCCTGCATCAGACAGTAGAGGAACTCGCGCACGCTGATGGGCGCCTGCTCCTTCCAGCGCTTGGCGAAGTTCTCGCGCTCCATCATCTGCTGCACCGTCATGCGGTCGGTCAGGGCCAGCACGTCGAGGAAACTCATCTTCGAGAACCACTCGCTGTTGCGCCGGATCTCGACCTTGCGCATGTCAAGGATGCGTGCGAACTGCGCCGACCAGCCGGCCAGGTTGCGCTCGATCTGCTCCGTCGTGAGCATCGGGCGCGTCTTGTCCTTGCCCGAGGGGTCGCCCACCGTGGCCGTGTAGTCGCCCAGGATCAACACCGCCTGGTGGCCCAGGTCCTGCAGCTTGCGCAGGTTCCAGAGCACGATCCCGTTGCCGATGTGGACCGCGGACGCGGTGGGGTCGATCCCGAGCTTGCAGCGCAGCGGCTTGCCCGTGCGCAGCCGCGCCAGCAGCTCCTTCTCCGGGAAGACCGTCTCCACGGTGCGCGCGAGCGGCGCCAGGGCCTGGGCGAGGGCGGGGTCGTGGAGCATGGGGTCGGGGTGCCGTGGTTGGGAGTCGGGGCGGGAGAAGTACGGGGGTCGCGGGGGAGGAGGAGCGCGTCAGCGGGGCTCGCCGGGACCGTCGAGCCCCGCGGCCCCTGCTTCCTGGGGGGCCGTGACCACGGGCGAGGTGCCGCGGGTGCGGCGCCACCAGTCTTGCCACAGGCGGACATCGGACGCCAGACGCACGTCGGTGAGCGCCATCAGCCCGCCGATCAGGTCCCGAGCACGCTCCGGGCGGCTCTCCAGCGAGGCCATCACGGGCTCCACGAGCGGCCCCAGCGGATCGCCCACGCAACGCTCGCGCAACATGGCGAAGGCCCCCTGGGCAGCGGTCACCACCAGGGGGTCGCCGTCCGCGAGCGCCCGGGCGAGCAGCAGCGAGGCCTGGGCAGCGCCGGAGCGCGGCAGGAACTCGGTGGCCACCAGCACGTGCGGCGCGGCCCCCAGCAGCACGGCCTGCTCCAGCCCCCGGAGCGGGTCGGCGGCCAGGGGCTCGTAGCCCTCGGGCAGCACGACCACCCGCCCGCGGCGCACCCGCAGGGAGACCATCTCGGGTGCGCCCCCCACCGTCATGTTCGTCGGCCGCAGCGTGCCGGAGACCTTCAGCACGCGTACGCCGGCGATCGGCGGGCCGACGTCCTCGGCCGGGATGCGCACCGGGAACTCGCGGGCCTCGCCCGGCGGGATCCGCAGGGGCGGGTCTCCGGGGCGCTGCAGGAACACGGTCGTGCCCCAGCGCCGCTCGAGCAACGCGGCCGTGACGTCGCGATCGCGGCGCACGACCTCGAGCGAGATGGCGTTCGGCGAGCTCGATGCGCCCCCGGGCAGCGGGCGACCCGACGGGGTGGTGTCGGAGGGCGGCGGCCCGAAGACCAGGTCCTGCTGGCTCACGTTGCGGATGCGGATGCGGAACTCGACCTCCGTGGAGAACCCGACCACGTCCCTGACCGGTCGCGCGTCCAGGCGCACGAGCGTCTGCTCGGCGCGGCGCACCTTGAGCTCGACGCGCTGGTTCTTGAGCCGTGCCGCCCAGGCGGCCGGCGGGCCCTGGGCCAGCGCGGCCTCGATCACCGCGAGCGCCTGCTCGTCCTCTCCCGACTCCATCAGGGCACGCGTCAGCCCGAGCTTCTCGGCCCAGCCTGCATCCGCCGGGTCGGTCTCGCGCCGCTCCCGCAGGTCACGGTCTTCCCTGGCGCCGCCCCCGCGCTCGAGCACGATCGGCTCGAAGGAGGGCGCCACGGGGCCCTCCCCCGCCCGCGCCACGGGCCTGCCAAAGAGGTCGCGCTCGGCCTCCTCCGGCCCACCGGCGGGCCGGCTGAGGCACCCGGAGCAGGCCAGAGCGGCGACGAGCAGGCTGGCGCCGCCTACGAGCGTGCCGCCCGTGCGCGCCGCTCCACGGCGAGCGGCACGGGAGGCGTCGCGGTCCTGGAAACGAAGCCGCCCCATGCCCAGATGATCCGCTGCCGGGGTCATCTGGGCGTCATCCGTGGCCCCGGGGCCCGAAGGCCGTCTAGGGCTGGGGCGCGGCGTCACCCTCCGAAGGAGCCTCGGCCTGGGCGGCCGAACCCTCCTCGGGGACTTCTTCGGGAATCTCGCCGGGAGCCTCGTCGCTCGGAGCCGGCTCCGGCCGGGGCGGCGGCAGCGGGGCGGGCGGCGGGGCCTTGGCGATCATCTCGGCCGCCTGCTCGCCGCGCAGCAGCGTCAGCCCGATCTTGCGCTCCTCGGTGTCGAGCCTGAGCACGCGCACGGCCGCCCGGTCGCCGGCCTGCAGCCGGTCGGCGGGGGTCAGCTCGCTGATGTGCAGCAGGCCCTCGAGGTCCATGTCGAGCTGCACGAAGATGCCGAAGTTGGTCACCTTCGTCACCGTGCCGACGTGCTCGGTCTCTGGCCCAAAGCGCTCGAGGATCTCCTTCTGCCAGGGGTCGAGCTCGAGCTGCTTCAAGCCCAGCGCGATGCGCTTCTTGTCGGGGTGCACGGAGAGCACCACGGCGCGCACCTGCTTGCCCTTCTCGAGCATCTCGGCCGGGTTGGCGATCTTCTTGGTCCAGGACATGTCGGAGACGTGCAGCAGGCCGTCGATGCCGTCGGCGATCTCGATGAACGCGCCGTAGGAGGTGAGGTTCCTCACCACGCCCTCGACCACCGTGCCGGGCGGGAACTTGGCCTCGACGGCGTCCCAGGGGTTGCCGTCGGCCTGCTTCATGCCCAGCGAGATCTCCTGCTTCTCGCGGTTGATGTCGAGCACCACGACCTCGACCTCGTCGCCCACCTTGACGACGTCGGCGGGGTGGTTGATGCGCTTGCTCCACGACATCTCGGAGATGTGCACCAGGCCCTCGATGCCGTCCTCGAGCTTGACGAAGGCGCCGTACGAGGTGAGGTTTCGCACCAGGCCCTCGACGACGGTGCCGGGGGGGAACTTGGCCTCGACGTCGTCCCAGGGGTTGCCGTCGGCCTGCTTCATGCCCAGCGAGATCTCTTGCTTCTCGCGGTTGATGTCGAGGACCACG
>JANOFW010000110.1:0-4102 GCA_031413835.1 Planctomycetia bacterium | reverse complement strand
CATTTGACGAAACTCCGAATACGTTATTTTTTTTATATCAACTAATGTTGCACTCATTTTTACAATGTTTTATTTATTGCAATAAAAGTATATTCAAAATTGTCTTAGCTCGTCAAGCTGCTGGAGCGCCAGGGCCAGCTGGAGAGGCTGGTGCCCAGCGAGGAGCAGGCCCTGCCGCTGGCCTATCCCGCGATGCGCTTCATCTTCGACCGCGACGCCCAGGTCGTGGACATGCTGGAGACGCTGCTCCTGACCGGCGCCGAGCAGCCCTCCTTCTTCGAGGGCGAGGAGAAGGACGACGTGCTGGAGATGTTCGTCGAGGGGCTGGGGCCCTTCCTGCCGGGCGCCTTGGGTCCCGAGCGCCTCGAGCGCCTGCGCGGCTACGTCAAGGCCATCCTGGCCCAGCCCGAGGCGAGCCAGCCCAAGGCCCTGCGTGGCATTCGCAACGACCTCGAGCGCGTGCTCGCCTACTGGATGCCGCCGCTGACGAGCGCCGAGGCGCTGGCGCGCATCAAGCAGGGCGACGTCAAGGGACGCGAGCTGCTGAGCCTCTTCCGGCGCTTGGACGCGAAGGACCGCGCCCAGCTCGACCTGCCCGCCGTGCTGGGCACGCTGCTCGAGGAGGGCGACACGCGCGCCATGCAGGAGCTGGCCGGCATCGACCTGCAGGCCTCCGACCTCGTGGCGCTCGACGAACGACTCTTCGAGGGCGTGGTCAAGCAGCGCGTCTCCGACTGGCAGATGGCGCGCTGGCTGGCGGTCACCAAGCGCGGTGGTTGGCCCGAGGCCCAGCCCTTCGTGGAGCGCGGCATGCGCCGCGGCCCGCCGGTGAGCGACGCCGCCGCCCTGCTGCTGCGCCAGCTCGCGCCCCAGCCCAAGCCGGCCGACGTGGACCAGCTGCTGCGCTCCTACACCATCGGCGAGCGCATCGCCGGCTCCGTGCGGGCCCAGTTCGGCCTCAAGTAACAGTCCTGGCTTGACGTCCCAGCGGGCGGTCGGAGCGCTGGACTGGGGGCGCTCGGGCCCCCGCGTCGTCCTCATGTAGGCAGACTCGTGTAGGCAGGCTGCATGTCGTCCTCCGCGGCGGCCCTCCGCACCCCAGCCAGCGCCCCGACGGGCCCCAGTACGAGTTCCAGAGCTCGAGTTGGGTCACCACCACCGCTCGGGCGAAGCGCAGGGATCCGGGCCGCTGGCCCTACCCTTGGCGGCGTATGCCCACGCGCAAGCCCACCAAGACTAAGCAGCCCGCCGCCAAGCGCCGCACCAGGGTGCGGCCGACAGCGCGCAAGGCGCGCCCGAAGCCCCGCAAGGCGCGCCCGGCGCCTCGCAAGGCGCGTCCGCCGCAGGCCGCCCGGACCCCGCGGTCGGTCAAGCCCGCGAAGCCCGCGCCCCAGCGCGCGGTCGCCAAGCACCGCGAGGCGCCCGTGAAGCGCGAGGGCGAGCTCAAGGGGGCCGTGGGGGCCGAGGACGTGCTCAGGGCCAAGGCTCTCGCGGTGGACGAGCTCGAGGCCGACGAGCTCGAGCCCGAAGAGCTTGACTCCGAGGAGCTCGAGACCGCGGGGCTCGACCTCGAGGGCGACGACGTCACCACGATCAAGGACGAAGAGGACCTGCTCGCCGACGACAGCTTCGACGGCCAGCAGCAGGAGGAGGCCGAGACCGAGGCGCCCGATGCCCTCGAACGCGATCCCGCCGCGCGGCCCCCGGTGATCGCCATCGTGGGCCGGCCCAACGTGGGCAAAAGCACCCTCCTGAACTCGCTCTCGGGCTCGCGCATCTCGATCGTCGAGGCCACGCCCGGCGTGACGCGCGACCGCGTGGGCGTGCTCTGCACCCTGGCCGACCGCACCGTGGAGCTGGTGGACACCGGCGGCGTGGGCATCGTCGACAAGCAGGGCCTGGCCCCCTACGTCGAGGAGCAGGTGCGCGCGGCGGTGGACGCCGCGGCCGTGATCCTCTTCGTGCTCGACGCGCGCGAGGGGCTCGCGCCCCTCGACGAGCGCGTGGCTGGCATGCTACGCCGCGCGGCCTCGCGCGTGCTCCCGGTGGCCAACAAGGCCGAGACCGAGCGCGTGACCTGGAACGTGGGCGAGATCGAGGGGTTGGGCTTCGGCGCGCCGCTGGTCATCAGCGCGCAGGAGGGCATCGGCCTCGAGGCCCTCGAGGACGCCATCGGCGAGCGCCTGCCCGCAGGCCCCACCACCCCGCGGCGCCTGCCCCCGCCGGAGATGAAGCTGGCCATCGTGGGGCGCGTGAACGCGGGCAAGTCCTCGCTGGTGAACTCCCTCCTGCACCAGCAGCGCATGATCGTCAGCGCCGTGCCGGGCACCACCCGCGACACGGTGGACGTGCGCTTCGAGCGCGACGGCAAGGCCTTCGTGGTCATCGACACCGCCGGCATCCGCAAGGAGCGCTCCGTTCAGGGCGGCGTGGAGTTCTACGCGCAGCGCCGCGCCGAGCGCGCCATGCGGCGCGCCGCCGTGAGCGCGATCGTGCTCGACGCCACCTCCGACGTGAGCCGGCTCGACCGCAGCATCGCCGGCTACGCCCTCGACCATCACCACCCGGTCCTGATCGTGGTCAACAAGTGGGACCTGCGTCCGCCCGGCCTCACCACCAGCCAGTACGCCAAGTATGTGCGCATCACGCTGCGGGGCCTGACCTACGCGCCCATCGTCTTCACCACGGCCACCGACGGACGCAACGTGGACGCGGTGATCGACGTCGCGCGCGGGCTCTTCCGCCAGGCCGCCACGCGCATCAAGACGGCGCAGCTCAACAAGTCCATCGAGCAGGCCCAGCAGAAGCGCCACCCGCGCCCCTACCACGGCCGCGTGGGGCAGATCTACTACGGCACGCAGGTCGAGGAGCGCCCGCCCACCTTCGTGCTCTTCGTCAACGACCCGACGCTCTTCGACAGCACCTACCGGCGCTACCTCGAGAACCAGTTCCGGGCCACGCTGCCCATCCCCGAGGTGCCGCTGCGCGTCTTCTTCAAGGCCCGCGACCGCCGCCCCTCGAAGAACGCCCTCGGCCCGCTGCCGGAGTAGGCGCACCGGCCCTCCAGACGCAGGTCGAACCCGGGAGGCTTGCGGCTCGCAGGCCAGCGGGCTAGGCTCCCGCCCTCGACCTGAGGTCCAAAGGAGGCGTTGGATGCAATTCTCGGCAGGCCGCGTGTTGAGCCGTTCGTTCACGGTCACCATCCAGAACTTCGTGACCTTCTTCGTGCTGGCGCTGATCGTCTCGGCACCCGTCATCGTCGTGGGCCATCTCCTCAAGGCCGACGACTCCGTCGGCATGGATCCGGGGGTGCGGCTGGACGAGTACGGCGAGTTGGTCGTCACCGAGGCCAAGGGCAGCCCCGCATCGCAGGGCATCGTGATGCTGCTCAACATGATCGCCCAGGGCGTGCTCGCGGGCGCGCTCGCCTTCGGGGTCTTTCAGGCACTGCGTGGCCAGCGCGTTTCCCTCGGTGCCTGCCTCTCGCGCGGCTTCGCCCGGCTCCTGCCGATCGTCGTCATCTCCCTCGTCACCGGCGTGGGCGTCATGCTCGGCATGCTGCTGCTGATCGTGCCGGGCATCATGCTGGCCTGTGCGTGGTACGTGGCGGTCCCGGTGACCGCCGTCGAGCGCCTGGGCGTGGGCGCCGCCTTGACGCGCAGCCAGGATCTGACGCGCGGCTACCGTTGGTCGATCTTCGGCATGTTCATGCTGCTCATCGTCCTGATGCTGTTGGTGATGACGGTCCTGGTCGGGCTGTTCTCGGCCATGGGCTCCCTGCCGGCCGCGATCATCAGCGGGCTGGTCGGCGTCTTCTTGGGCCTCTACGGAGGCGTGCTCGGGGCGGTCGCCTACCACGACCTGCGCATCACCAAGGAAGGCGCGACCACGGACGAGCTGGTCAAGGCCTTCGAGTAGCCGCGCTCCTGCGGGGACCGGAGCGACGAAGTTGGCGTGACCGGTGGCCTCGCCACGGCGGAGAGAGGGTGACCGCCGGGGTCGAGGTGGCGCGCTAGGATGTCGGGCATGGTGCCTGCCACAGGCCATCCCCCGCAGACGGTCGAGGACCTGCTCGCCTTGGGCGAGGGGGTGCGCGCCGAGC
>JANOFW010000109.1:0-16934 GCA_031413835.1 Planctomycetia bacterium | reverse complement strand
CGGGCTTGGCGCCGGAGCCGGCGCGAGGTGGTGGGCATGGGCGTGGAGGTCCACGGACCCGGGAGAGCGCAGCGAACGCCTGGCAGTCGGGACCGACGGCCGCTTCGCGCTCAGCGACATCAGCGAGGCTGGCCCGTGGATGCTGGGCGCCTCTTCAAGTGACGGTCGCTATGCGCTGGCAGGCCCGGTCCCGGGCGGCGCCGCGGGCGTCGAGCTCGAAGCGCGCCAAGGCGGCGTCCTCGAGGGTCAAGTGCGCACGGCGTCCGGCCTGCCCCCCGGGGGCGGCCGGAGCATCCAGCTCTCGGGCCAGGGATGGAATGCCGAATCACTCCTCGGACCGCAGGGCGTCTTTCGTTTCCAGGGCTTGCCGCCGGGCCGATATCGACTCTCCGCGGTGACGCACGAAGGCAGCGCGTCGGTCGAGGAGCAGGTCGAAGGCGGCACGCGCCGCGTGGATCTCGTCCTCGAGGCGCCGAAGTAACCGCGCGTTACGGCGCGCCGCCGTCGATCCAGGCGCCGACCACGGCGGTGCCCTCGGGGTCGATCGACTCGTGGGCCAGGGGCGGCATGCGCGTGGGGTCGAGCACCGTCATGCGCAGGTAGAGCACGGAGGAGGCTCGGGAGCCGGGCCGCACGCGCCAGGGGTCGAGCAGGCCGAGATCGCCGTTCGTGGGGCGCACGTCGATGACGTTCATGGCGGCGCGGGAGGTGTTCCAGCGCAGGTCCAGACCGCCGGGAGCGGGACCGTTGGGCAGGTGGCACTGGGCGCAGTTGGCGGCCAGGTAGGAGCGCGCGCGGCCTGCGAGCGTGGCGTTCACGTCGCTGGGGCTGGGCCAGGCCTCGTGACCGGCGGGCGCGCCGATGTCGCTGGTGAAGAGCCCGATGTGGTTCCAGGAGCGCAGCTGGTTGTCGGTCACGGGATTGACCGTCCCGTAGTCGAGGTCGCGGTTGAGTTGTCCCGTGCGCACGCCCAGGATCGAGCCGGAGGCGACCGTGTGACAGCGCTGGCAGTCGGTGCGCGAGGGGAAGTGCCAGGTGAGGTCGCGCATGCCGCCGGGGGCCAGGGGGTCCTGGATGGTGTAGACGGCGTCCTCGCCGCCCACGAGCAGGTCGGCGTCGGTCTGGGCCGCGTTCCAGCGGTAGGTGGTGCCGGCCCACCCGGTGGTCTCGTGGACCAGCACGCGCGTCTCGAGACGCGTGCGGGAGGCGGGATCGCCGCTGACGAGCTCGAGCTCGAAGTGCTTGACCAGCACCGTGCCCACCGGGAAGGTCCAGGCGCCCGTGTCCGCAAACGCGATGCGCGCACCGTCGGGCAGCGCGGCCCAGCGGCGCTTGAAGGCGCCGTCGCTCCACAGAGGCGAGGCAACGTCGAAGGGGATCAGGCCCGGGTGCGGCGTGAGCGTGGCCGTGTCGCTGAACAGGCCGGTGAGGCTCAGGAGCGCCGGGTAGGGCGCTCCGCCCCCCCCGCCCCCCGTGTCGCTGAAGCGGTAGATGCCGCCGTTGAGAGACACGGCGAAGAGCTCGCCGAAGCGGTCCTCGCCGAAGGAGACCAGCCCGTTCACGCTGCTCACGAGCGTGTTGGAGACCATGCCGATGCCGTCGTGGACCAGCGCCCAGACGCGGCCGGAGCCGTAGTCGCCGTGGATGTAGGCGCCGCGCACGCTGGGCAGCGTGGGCCCGCGGTAGACGTAGCCGCCGACGACCGTGCTGCCGTCGGTGCGCCCGTATTCGCGCACCGGAGCGTCGAAGTCCGCGGCCGGCACGCCGGCGGGATTGATGTTCGAGCGTGTGCCCTCGTAGAGGCGCCAGCCGTAGTTGCCGCCGCGGCGGATCAGGTCGATCTCCTCGCGCTGGACCTGGCCCACGTCGCCGGCCCACAGCGCGCCCGTGTTGCGGTCGAAGGAGCAGCGCCAGGGGTTGCGCATGCCCGCGCACCAGATCTCCTCGCGCGTGCCGGCCTGGCCGACGAAGGGGTTGTCGGCGGGGATCGCGTAGGTCGTCTGCCCGCTTACGTCCAACCGCAGGATCTTCCCCAACAGGTCGTCCATGTTCTGGGCGTGCTGCTGGGGATCGTTGCCGTCGCCGCCGTCACCGAGCGCGACGTAGAGGTAGCCGTCGGGGCCGAAGCCGAGCCAGCCGCCGTTGTGGTTGTCGTAGGGCTGGTCCACCGTCAGGATCACCTGGGCGGTCGTCAGGTCGGCGGCGTCCGGGTTGGCGGCCTGGGTTTGGTAGCGCACGAAGACCGAGCGCCGCGGACTGGCCGCCGAGTAGTGGATGTAGAAGGTCCGATTGGTGGCGTATCGGGGGTCGAAGGCCAGCCCCAGCAGCCCTTCCTCGTTGCCCTCGCGGCTCACGGGCCCGCCCGCGGACGCGCGCAGGACAAGGAAGGTGCGCACCTCGCTGACGGCGACGTTGTCGCGGTTGGGGAAGACGAGCACACGACCGTCCTGCTCCACCACGAAGAGGCGGTCGGTGCCGTCGGGGGCCGCCGTGAGGAACACCGGGCGGCTGAACGTCAGGCTCGCAAACGCGCGCGTCGCCGTGAGCGGATTGGGGTCCGGCAGCGTGTTGGGGAAGGTGAGCGCCGAGCCCAGCGCCACCCTCGAGGTGAGGCCGAAGGGCGCCCCGCTCACCGGCGCGCCACCCCCACCGCCGCAGGCATGCAGCACCACCATCGCGGCCAGCAAGGGCGGCACGGCCAGGAGCGAGGGAACGAACCTCTGGAACGGCTGCAAGGCAGGGCGCACGACGTGTCGGTCTCCTGGAACCCGCTCACCGGACCCAAGCGCCTCGCAAACCCAAGGGCAACTCTACCCCAGGCCGCACGCCGCGCTCGCCCGGCTACGCCCCGTCCTTGAGGGCGTCGAGCGCCAGCCCGAGGAACTGCTCAAGTCCCAGCCCCAGCCCCTCGCAGCGCCGGATCAGGGGCCGCTCGACGCCGGCGGCGAACTTCTTGTCGTGGAAGCGCTTGACCACGCTCTTGAGCTCGACGTCGCGGATGTCCTTGCTCGGCAGGATCTGGCTCGTGGCATGGATCAGGCCCACGACCGCCTCGGCGCACGACACGGCGTGGTCCATGGCGCTCAAGCAGCGGATGCCCGTGACCTTGAGCCCCTCATCGTTGTGCGCGGCGATGGCGTGGATGCCCGCCGGGTGCATGCCCTCTTCCTTGAAGACCTTGGCAGCCTCCAGGCAGTGGCGCTCGGGCTCCTTGACCTTGTCGAAGTCGAGGTTGTGCATCAGCCCCAGCACGCGCCAGGCGGCCTCGTTCTTCCCCAGGTGCCGCGCCAGAGCGCCCATCACCACCGAGGCCATCTCCATCTGGCGCCTCAGGCTCGGCGTCGTAACCCAGGCGTCGAACAGATGCTGCGCACGCTCCCAGGAGAGGCCCAGGTCCTCCACGTCGTCGGCCGGATGGCCCAGGACATGGCGCCAGGCGGCGTCCATCTCTTCCAGCGGCAAAGCGGGCACGACCACGGAGGACGGCGGCGCAGAGACCAGGGGGGGCGCGGGGGGCGCGGGGGGCCGGGGGGGCGTTGCCGTAGCGACGCCCTCGCTGGGCTTGAGCAGCGGGAAGAGCACGACCTCGCGCAGGGTGTCCTGGCCGGTCAAGAGCGAAACGAAGCGATCCACGCCCAGGCCCCAGCCCGACATGGGCGGCATGCCGTGCTCCATGGCGAGCAGGTAGTCCTCGTCCACCTCGAGGGCCTCGTCGTCGCCGGCGGCCCTGGCCGCCGCCTGCTGCTCGAAGCGCGCGCGCTGGTCGAGCGGGTCCACCAGCTCGCTGTAGGCGTTGACCACCTCCCAGCCGTTGACCACCAGCTGGTAGCGGTCGGTGCGCAGGGGCTGGGTGTCGTTCTTGCGCGCCAGCGGCGAGAGATCGATCGGGTGGTCCGTCACGAACACGGGCGCGAGCAGCTTGGGCCGCGAGACCTTCTTGTAGAGCACGTCCACCAGCGTGCCGCGCCCGAGCCGCTCGAGGTCGTCGCGCTCGAGCGCCAGGCCGCGGGCGGCGATGGCCGCGCGCAGGTCGGCCGCCGTCCCCTGGCGGTCGATGTCGATGCCGCTGTCCTTCAGGATCAGGTCGCGCAGGGTCACGCGCGGCCAGGGCGGCGTGAAGTCGATCTCGCGGTCGCCGAAGCGCGCCCGGCGCGTCCCCAGCAAGCGATCGAGCAGGTGCAGCAGCAGCCCCTCGGTGAAGTCCATGTTGTCGCGGTAGTCCCACCAGGCGGCGTACCACTCCAGCATGCTGAACTCTTGCAGGTGGCTGGGGTCCATGCCCTCGTTGCGGAAGCAACGCGCGACCTCGAAGACGCGGTCGAACCCGCCCGCCACGGCCTGCTTGAGCCAGGTCTCGGGCGCGATGCGCAGCACGCAGGGCAGGTCGAGCGCGTTGTGGTGCGTGTGGAAGGGCTTGGCCAGCGCGCCCGAGGCCTTGGTCTGGAGAACGGGCGTGTCGACCTCCTCGAAGCCGTGCGCCAGGAGCGAGGCGCGCAGCGCCTCGACGAACGCCGCCCGGAAGCGGAAGCGCAGCAGCGTGTCGTGCTGCGCGCGCCGCACGTCGAACGGCCCCTGGACCGGCGCCGGCACGCGGCCGGCCTCGAAGCCCAGGTGCGGGTAGGCGGGCTGCAGCGCGCCGGCCCCCGCGCCCCCCGTCTCGCGATTGGAGAGCAGATCGAGGTAGCGCTGGCGCTGGCGCCGCTCCACGTCGGTCAGGCCGTGCCACTTCTCGGGCAGCGGACGCAGCGTCTTGGCCAGGAAGGTCCACGAGGTGGCCCACACGGTGGGCTCGGCCTTGCGCGTCTTGCCCGTGGGGCCCTCGACGCCCAGGAAGTCGCCCAGGTCCACGCTGCGTTCGAACAGGCGCGCCGCCTCGGCCCCGATCACGCGCTCGTCGAGCGCGGCCTGACAGACGCCCGAGGCGTCCATCAGCGTCACGAAGGTGAGCTTGCCGAAAGCCCTCAACGCCATCACGCGCCCGGCGCTCCTGACGACCGGCCCGGCGCGTCCCTCGGCCTGCGCCGAGGCCACCTCGTGGGCCCGCGCCAAGTCGTGCGTTCGCGGGAAGCGATCGGCGTACGGACGCACGCCCGCCTGCCGGAGGACCTCGAGCTTGCCGATGCGGACGTCGCGTTGGTCGTTCATGGGGGCGGTCGGCCCAGGAGGGCCTCCGCCCCCATGCTACGGGGGGCCTTCGGCCCCCCAAACCTATAGGAAGCTCCTGTCGCCGGCCTGCGAGCTACGGCACTCCCACGCGGGAGCTTCCTCGGGTGAGGATCTCGTAGCCGTCCGTCGTCACCGTGAGGGTGTGCTCGAACTGCGCCGAGAGCGAGCCGTCGGAGGTGATGGCCGTCCAGCCGTCGTCGAGCATCGTGCAGCGCCAGTCGCCCACGTTGAGCATGGGCTCGATCGTGAAGGTCATGCCCGGCACGAGCGTGATGCCCGTCCCGGGCTTGCCGTAGTGCGTGATCACGGGCGGCCCGTGGAAGATGCGGCCGATGCCGTGGCCGGCGAACTGGCGCACGATGCTCAGGCCCGTGGGCCCGATGAAGGTCTGGATGGCATGGCCGATGTCGCCCACCGTGGCGCCGGGCTTGACCACGGCGATGCCGCGCTTCATGGCCTCTTCGGTGGTCTCGACCAGCCGACGGGCCTCGGCGCTCACCTTGCCGACGAAGAAGGTGCGCGAGGTGTCGCCGTAGTAGCCGCCGAGCACGGGCGTCACGTCCACGTTGACGATGTCGCCGTCGCGCAGCTTGCGTTCGTGGCTGGGGATGCCGTGGCAGACCACCTCGTTGACCGAGGTGCAGCAGTGCTTGGGGAAAGGCACGTCGCCGCCGCCGGTGTAGCGGAAGGGTCCGCTGGTGGCGCCGGCCTCGCGCGTCAGGCGATCGACGAGATCGTCGATGGCGCCCGTGGTGACGCCGGGCAGGACCAGGCCGGCCACGGCCTCCAGGATGCGCGAGGCCAGCACTCCGGCCTTGCGCATGCCCTCCACCTCCTGGGGCGTGAGGACGATGGGACCTTTCTTCGACGGCTTGGCCATGACGTAGGGTCTGGAGATACCACACGAACCGGCCCGCGGCCCCAGCCGCGCCAGCCTGCGCCCCTAGCCGCGCGAGCCGACACGGGCCCCCTGGGAACGCCAGGCTCCAGCCTGGCACGCACGCGAGCTTGCGCACCCTTGGTGGCGGGTCGGCGAACTGGGCTCGTTCGGCTTCACGGCCGACGTCCGGGGCCTGGCAGTCGATTGACGGCGCGACCCAGGTCAGCGCGCCGGCGAAGATGGCCCCACGATCTGCTCCAGCCAATGCAGCACGCTCACGGCCCACAGCCGGCCGTGGGCCACGAGGCCCTTGGCGCTGAAGTGGATGCCGTGGCCCCCCAGGTCCCTGTGCTCGCCGGTCAGCGTGTCGGTGTCGGGACCCTCGAAGGCCGCGCCCTCGTCGATCAGCCGCTGCTGCGCGCCGCGCGTGCTCTCGAAGCGCGGTCGATCCGGGCTGTGGTAGGAGACGCGTGCAATGCCCCAGGGCACGTCCCAGCCGGCCTGCGAGCGCGTGGCGCGGATCAGCGCCAGCAGCCGGTCGTGGTACTCGGCGGGGCGCATGCCCACGTCGCTCTCCCCCTGGTGCCAGAGCAGCGCGCGGAAGCCCTGGGGCCCGAGCGCGTGCACGCGCGTCATGAGCCAGCGCTGCAGGTCTCCGCCCGGCTCCCAGGTGACGAGGCTGGTGCCGCCGTGACCCGTCACGGCCAGGCCCACGGGCACGCCCAGGCGCTCGACCAGCAGGTCGCCGAAGGCGGGCCAGGGGCTGCCGCCCTGGCTCCTGTCGTGGCAGCCGGGCTGCGGGTCATCGGCGGCGCGCCAGGTCTCGCCGTCGAAGGTGCTGACCCGGCCGCTCGCCGGCTTCTGGCGCTCCTCGCCGGAGTTGGTGGAGTTGGACTGCCCCGCGATCACGAAGACCTCGCCTACGCCCAGGGGCTCGACGCGCACGCTGGCGCGCGCGATGGCCCCCGTGCGCGCGCGGACCTCGAGCAGGTAGCCGGCGCCCTGCGCCACGCGCAGGGTGCCCGCGAAGGAGCGCGAGCCCGGCACCCCGACGAGCGGGGTCCAGGCGGGGGCCGGCGCTGCCGCGCCCCCTGGCCCCCCCGACAGACGCGCCTCGACCTCGACGGAGTCGAAAAGCACGCGTGCGTTCACGCGCACGTCGGCGCCGCCGCGTGCATCGCGCTGGAGCACCTGCCAGGGGCGGGGATGGAGCACGCTGAGGTCCGGTTCGGGCGGCGGGGCCAGCAGCGCCTCGAGGGCGCTGCGCTCCGCCTCGCTGGCGGCGGCGACGCCCAGCGCCAGGGTGCGCTCGCCGCCGCCCGGCACCTCGAGATCGAGCACCTGGTGGCGCTCCAGCCACGGGCCCCAGCCCGTGCAGAGGTCCTTCACGGCGAGGCGCGCGCCGCCGCCGAACCACAGCCCGCGCGCGTCGGTGGTCTGGCGCGGCGCCGGGCCCAGGGCGTCGAGACGGGCCGGGTCTGCGCCCAGGCGCACGCCGCGCACGTCGGCCGCGAGCACCAGGAAGTAGCGCAAGGGCTGCGGCGACCGGTTCTTCACCGTGAGGACGAGGCCGTCGTCGTCGAAGGCGTAGCGCACGCTGGCCAGCGGGCTCTGGGCCAGCACCGTGTCGCGTCGCGGCGCAGAGAGCTCGCTCAACGCCAGCACGCCGTCCTGGAAGACGTACCCCCCGCGGCTCACGTTGACGCCGGCGGCCAGCAGCTGGGTGCCCCCCGCCTCCAGGCTGGTGAGGCAACCGTCGGCCGCCACCACGGCGCTGTAGGTCTTGCCGTCCACGCGCCGCTCGCCGTCCTGCTCGCGCACCTTGGGTCCGGCCTGCGCGGTCCCCACCGAGAGGCACCCGAGCAGGGCCAGCGCGACCAGGGCGAGTCGGTGCGGCGGCCACGGGGGGGTTGAGGCGACCTGCACCATGCCCGCATCCTAGCGAAAATGCGAACGGGGCCCAGCACCCGGCCGCCCGGTCAAGTCGGCCCGGGCCTCCGGCCGACAGGGACTGCGGGGTCTCGCATCTCACACGGAGGGCGCTCGCGCATGCGGCGTGTCCTGGCTCAAGCCTCGTTGGTGCTGGCGCTGCTGGGCTTGCTGGCGTTCGGCGCCCGCATCGCCTCCGCCGCCGGCGGCAACGACGTGGAGGGGCACGGCTTCGGCGCGCGCCTTCCCGCAGGCTTCCGGCCGGCGGCCAGCCAGGACGAGGGCGCTGGGAGCCAGCGCTCCTTCCGCCGCCGCGTGGACAGCGGCGACCTGCGCCTGACGTTCAGCTCGTGCGAGCAGGCGGACGAGGCCTTCGCCGAGCTCGAGATGCGGCTAGGCGCGGCGCTGGACTCGCTGGCCGGCCTCTCCGAGCGCGAGCAGGCCGAGACCGCCATGAGCGAGGTGCGCGTCGCCGGCGCCCAGAAGGCGCACCAGAGCGTGGCGCGGGGCACGGACGGCTCGGAGCGGACGCTGATGGCGCGCGTGAACAGGATCATTGTCACGGTGACGCTCGCGGCCCCCGCGGACGCCGACGCCGAGGCGGCGGAAGCCTGGCAGGGCGTCCTTCAGACCCTGCGGGTAGACGACTCCTCCGGCAGCTTCGTGACCGTACTGCTCGTCATCTTGGCCGGCTTGGCGCTGCTCAGCGTCGGGCTGCGGCTCGCGCACGGCGGCGCGGCTCGGTCCCACGCGCCGCAGGGGCCCGGCGGACCCTCTCCGGCGCAGGCCGACCTCTCGCCCTCGGCCCCCCTTGAGACCTACCACCCCCGCCCCATGCCCTCCCGGACCATCGCCCTCCCGCGCGGGGTGGGCGCCGGCTTCTCGCGCCCCGACGACGGCCTGGCGGTCTTCGACGCCGGCACCAAGGGCAAGGACAACGCCGAGCTCACGCTCAAGCTGCCCGAAGTGCGGCGCCGGGCCCCCGCCGCCCCCCCGGCCCCCGTGCGCGTCCCCAATCTCCGGCCCCCGACACCCGCAATCCGCATTTGAATGCGTTAGTGTGACGTCCCAGCATGCGGTCGGAGCGCTGGGCTGGGGGCGCTCGGGCCCCCCCGTCGTCCTCATGTAGGAAGACTCGGGTAGCCAGGCTGCATGTCGTCCTCCGCGGCGGCCCTCCGCACCCCAGCCAGCGCCCCGATGTGCCCCAGCACGAGTTCCAGAGCTCAAATTGGGACACTACCGATCTGACGGCGCCTGCGGCGTTCGGCGGCGGGCCCGGGTAGTGGGGTCACTCGACTGCGCATCTCTGAGCGTCCTCTGCGGGACCGGAAGGTCAAACGACTGCACCAGCAGGGGACAGCACCCAGCGTCCCCCGGAGGGCCTAGGTTGGTCTTGGTGCGGCCATCCTTGGCCGCCGGGAGCCCTGCGTGGCCGCCGATGTCCTGCGCGTGCTCGCCGACCTGACCTCCCGGCCTGGGGGCGGGGGCCGAGGCGGACCGGGCGAGGTGGTCGTGCACCGCGTGCTGCCGCCCACGGAGGCGATCACGGCCGACCTCCCGCCCGGCCTCCACCCGGCGCTGGCCCCGGCCCTGGCGGCACGCGGCGTCACGCGCCTCTACAGCCACCAACGCGAGGCCTACGACCACGTGTCCGCGGGCCGTTCCACGGTCGTGGTCACCCCCACCGCCAGCGGCAAGACCCTCTGCTACAACCTGCCCGTGCTGGACGTCCTGCTCAAGGACCCCGGCGCGCGCGCCCTCTATCTCTTCCCCACCAAGGCGCTCGCACGCGACCAGGCGGCGGCCCTGCGCGAGCTGCTGGAGGCGGCGCAGCCCGGCCCTGACGCGAAACAGCCAAAGTTGGCCGCCGCCGTCTACGACGGCGACACGCCCCCGGCCGAGCGGCGCGTGGTGCGCGACCGCGCGCACGTGGTGCTGAGCAACCCGGACATGCTGCACACGGCGGTGCTCCCGCACCACGCGCGCTGGATGCGGCTCTTCGAGAACCTCAAGGTGGTGGTGATCGACGAGCTGCACACCTACCGCGGGGTGTTCGGCAGCCACCTGGCCAACGTGCTCCGGCGCCTGAGGCGCGTCTGCCGCTTCCACGGCTCCGATCCCGTGTTCGTGTGCACCAGCGCCACGATCGCCGACCCCAGGGCCTTCGCCGAGCAGCTGCTCGAACGGCCCGTCGAGGTCGTGGACAGGAACGGCGCGCCGCTGGGCGAGCGCCACCTCGTGCTGATCAACCCACCCATCGTGGACGCGGCCCTGGGCCTGCGCGCCTCCTACCTGCAGGTGACGCGGCGCGTGGCCCAGGCCTTCCTCGAGGCAGGCGTGCCCACGATCGTCTTCGCGGGCAGCCGCACGGTCACCGAGGTGCTCACCAAGTACTTGAAGGACGTCTTCCGGCCCAAGGTGACCGGCGCGCCGCGCATCGTGGGCTACCGCGGGGGCTACCTGCCGCGCGAGCGGCGCGAGATCGAGTGCGGCCTGCGCGAGGGCCGCATCCTGGGCGTGGTGAGCACCAGCGCGCTCGAACTGGGGGTGGACATCGGCAGCCTGGACGCCTGCGTGATGGCCGGCTACCCGGGCACGGTCGCCAGCACCCGCCAGCAGGCGGGTCGCGCGGGCCGGCGCCAGGGCGCCTCGGCGGCCGTGCTCGTGCTGCGCAGCCACCCCCTCGACCAGTTCCTGGCCGACCACCCCGAGTTCCTGCTCGACGCCAGCCCCGAGCAGGCGCACGTCAACCCCGACAACCTGCAGATCCTCGTCAGCCACGTGAAGTGCGCGGCCTTCGAGCTGCCCATCGAGGACGGCGAGGACTTCGGCCTGGGCACCCGTAACCGCGAGGATCTGCCCGCGATCCTGGCCTACCTCGAGGAGCACGGCACCCTGCGCCACGCCGGTGGGCGCTGGCATTGGTCGAAAGACGCCTACCCCGCCAACGACATCTCGCTGCGCAGCGTGACCAGCACGAACTTCGTGGTCGTCGACACCACCGACGACCGCAACGAGGTCATCGCCGAGGTGGACTACGCCTGGGCCTTCACCACGATCCACGAAGGCGCCATCTACATGCTGCAGTCCGAGCAGTACCACGTGGACCGGCTCGACTGGGAGCGCCGCAAGGCCTTCGTCAGGAAGGTCGAGAGCGAGTACTACACCGACGCCCAGTGCTACGCGAAGGTCAAGGTGCTGCAGGTGCTGCGCGAGGGCGCGCGGGTGCCGGCCGTGGGCGCCTCCTACGGCGAGGTCGAGGTGGCCCGCCGCGCGATCGGCTACAAGAAGATCAAGTTCTACACCCAGGAGAACCTGGGCTGGGGCGACATCCTCCTGCCCGAGGACGTCTACCACACGCAGGCGCTGTGGTTCACGCTCCCGCGCGACGTGAAGGACGTGCTGGGCGTGGCGTTGAGCGACCTGGTGGACGCGCTCCACGGGCTGGCCCATCTCTGCCACTCGCTGGCGGCGCTGCTGCTGATGTGCGACGGCCGCGACCTGGGCAGCGTGATCGGCGACAAGACCCGCGAGTGGTTCTCGATGCCCTCAGGAGGCCGGGGGGGGCCGGGGGGCGGCACGCGCGCCGGTCCCCAGCAGCACGGGAACGCACCGCCCCCCCTGCCCCCCGACCCTGACACCTTCGAGGCCAGCGTCTTCCTCTACGACCACTACAGCGGCGGCATCGGGCTGGCCGAGGCGCTCCAGCCGCGTTTCGGGGAGCTGCTCGAGGCCGCACGCGAGCGCCTGGCGGCCTGCCCCTGCGCCAACGGCTGCCCGTCCTGCGTGGGTCCGGAGCGCGAGATGGGCCCGCGCTCGAAGGCCGTGGCCGCGCGCCTCCTGGACCTGCTGATCGAGCGCCTCTCCAGCGAGCTGCGCGACCTCGAGGCGCACGACCCCGTGGGCCACGAGAGGGTCGGCGTCGAGTGAGCGGCAGCCCGGGGACCGACGGACCCCCTGCGTAGCATCGGGTCGTGCAGACCTCGGCCGACCGCCTCCGACGCGTGCTAGGCGACGGCGCGCTCCCGACGGGCGCGCCGCCGCTCACGCGCGGCCCGCAGCCTCGGGCGCTCACGCCCGAGCGTGCGGCCCAGCGCGAGTCGCTGCGCGAGACGCTGCGCCTGCGGCTGGCGAGCCTCAACGTGGCCGCCCCCCGGGCCCCAGCGCGGGCTCTCGATCCCGCCCCCTCGGCCCCCGCGGCGGAGGATCGCCGACCCCTGGTGGAGCTGGTGGGCGGCCGGGTCGAGTCGGGCCCGCGCGGCGACTACCTGCGGGTCGAACGCCGCTACCCCCTCGAGTCGTTGCACGGGCGCGTGGTGCTGGCCGAGGCCCTGGCCCATCCCGTGCGGCTGCGCGCGCGCGACCGCGGCCCGAGTTCGGCCCGCACGCTGGACCTGGGCGAAGCCGTCTTCCTCGACACCGAGACCACCGGGCTCTCGGGCGGGACCGGCACGGTGGCCTTCCTGGTGGGCACCGGACGGGTCGTGGGCGACGACTTCGTCGTACGCCAGCACGCGCTGCGCGACTACCCCGACGAGCCGGCCGTGCTCGCGGCCCTGGCCGAGGAGCTGGGCGACCGGCCCCTGGTCAGCTTCAACGGACGCGCCTTCGACTGGCCGCTGCTCGTGACGCGTTTCTCCCTGCAGCGCATCAAGGTGCGCGAGCGCGCCCATCTCGACCTCCTGCCCCAGGCACGCCGGCTGTGGGCCGGCAGCCTGCCCTCGCACGCGCTCTCGATGCTCGAGCGCCACGTGCTGGGCCTGACGCGCGCCGACGACCTGCCCGGGGCCGAGGTGCCTGCGGCCTGGTTCCGCTACCTGCGCACGGGGGAGGGCGGCCTGGTGGCGCGCGCCTTCCAGCACAACGAGACCGACGTGGTGAGCATGCTGGCGCTCCTGGCGCGCATCGGCGCCGTGCTCGACGGCGCCACGGCCTCCCTGATCGCCTCGCCTCGCGATCACCTGGGCACGGCGCGCCTGCTGCTCGAGCACGGCGACGCGGAGCGCGCGCGGCGCTGCCTGGAGGCCGGCCTGGCGCTGGCGGAAGGCGCCGACGCGGGCCCCCTGCTGCACTTGAAGGCCCATCTGGCCCGTCGCGCGGGGGAGGGCGAGGCCGCCCTGGAGGCCTGGCTCGCCGCCATCGAGCTCGCGCCCGAGCACGACCTCGTGGCCCACGTCGAGGCCGCCAAGTTGCTCGAGCACCGGCTGGGGCGCCCGGCCGAGGCGCTCACGCTCACCGAGGCCGCGCTGGCACGGGCGCCGGCCGGCGGCCTGGCGCACGGCGACTTGCAGCGGCGTGCCGCGCGCCTGCGACGTAGACTCGCGCCATGAGCTCCCCGCTGCGTACGCTCCTGCCCCCCGGCGGCTTCAGCAACCTGGTCGGCCACCACGTGGCAGCGCTCGATCTCGGGCTGGAGAGCCTCAAGGTCGTGGCCCGCGCCCCGCACCCGCTGCAGCTGGCGCCGCGCGCGGTCGCGGGCTCCCTGACCGCGCCGCTGCGCTCTCCTGCCGTGGCGCTGCCTTCTGCCGAAGAGTCCCTCAGGGCCTGCGGGCGGCGCGAGGCCGCCTGGCTGCACGCCGCCGTGGGCAAGGTCGCAACGCCCGCGGAGCCGGCGGCCGGCGCATCGGTCGAGGCCCTGCTCGGCTGGCTCGACACGCTGCGCACCGTGAGCCTGATGGTGCTCAGGCCGCTGGCCGACCGGGATCTCGAACGCCTGGTGAGCCTGCCCGACGTGCCTGGCAAGACGACCCTGCGCCGGCTCCTGAGCGAACTTCTGGAGCACCAGGCGGAGCGGCGCGCCGAGGTCCGGCTGGCGGGCGCGGCCGGCCCTCGCTGAACGGCGCCTCGCGGAGGGTCGGGTGACGCGGCCGGGGTCGGGCTACCTACTTCGGAAGGCTGGCCAACATCGCCTGCTCGCTCTGGCTCAGCAGGGGCAGCCCGGCCTTGAGGCTCTCGGCCAAGGCCGTGAGCCCGTTGAGCAGCAGTTCGCGCGTCCCCGAGGGGTTGGCGGCCGAGGCGAAGCCGCCGCTGCGCAGGTCGGCCACGAGCTTCTCGAGCTCCTCGCCGCGCGCACCGTTGGCGAGGACGTAGTTCGTGAGCTTCGCCTCTCGGACGCGCAGGTACGCCGTCTCGCGGGCCAGCAGGTCCACGCGGGTCTCGAGCGTTGCGCCCGAGCCATCGGCGGGGTCCTCGCCGCGCGCGCGTGCGGCCAGGGCCAGCACAGTGACGAGCACCAACGCCAAGGGGAGCAGTGTGCGCATGGGACCTCCGGGGTCTCTTTCCTTGATCGGATGGCGGAGCCCCGAACCCGCGTCGGGGCCCCGGGCGGGGACGCGCCCCATGGTAGGCTCCGCCGCCCACCCTGCCGCCGCCTGGGCTGGCCCGGCCCCCGCAGCCGGCGCCCCCGCGGCCCCCCTCGCGCTCGGAATGCCGTCCGGCCGCCTACGTTTTCCAGGATCCGAGCCAGCGTGAAGCGCTTTCTCCCCCCCCTGCTGCTGGTCGTGGTCGTGGGCCTAGTGGCTTGGCGCGCCCTGGACCGACCGCAGCGCGAGGCCGCGCGCGCCCGGATCGTGGCCTACTGGGAGCAGGCCGACCCGCCGACCCGCGAGCGGGTGCTGGAGCAGACCGCCGACTACCTGGCCGAGTTCCCGAGCGAGGACGACCGACGCTTCGCGGCCCACGCCTTCCTGCGCGCGCGACGGCTCGACCAGGCCGTCCAGACGCGCTGGCCCGCTCTGGACCGCCCGCTGCCCGCCGAGGAGGTCAAGGACTTCGCCCGGGAAGCCCTCATCGCCCTGGGCTGGGACGACGAGGCGCGCACGCGTCCGTCGCTGCAGAACACCCAGGCGGCCCTGGCCCTGCTCGAGGGGGGCGACAAGCAAACCCGGGTCTGGCTCGAGAGGCGCCTCTCACGCGAGCCCATCGGGGAGTTCTACCTCATCATGCGGCGCAGCGTGCGGCTGCGTTCGGCCCCGGCCCGCGACCTGTTCGCACGGACGTTCCGCGCGCGTGCGCACGCCGAGGCGCGCGACGGCGTGCCGGACTTGAACTGGTCGGTGGCCACCGCGTTGATGGCGCTCGGACGTGAGCCCTATCCCGAGCGCGAGGCCGATCTCGCGCTGCTGCTCGAGGTGTTGGTAGGGCCGTTTCGCACGCAGTACAACCCGCGCTGGACCATGGCCTGCCACACGCTCGGCGCGAGCGAAGACCCGCGCGCGCTCGAGGCCCTACGCACGCAGATTGCGCAGCTGGAGGGCCGCAAGGACGCCATCGACCAGCCCGACCTGCGCACTCTGCAGCTGGCCCTCCTGGGCGCCGGCGACTGGACCTACAGCGCCCGGCTGCGAGAGCTCTTCGAGGTCAACGACCCCACGATGCGCGTGCCGCGTACCTTCGCTCCCGAGGTCCTGTTGGATCGCTGGTATAGAGGCGATGCGCGAGCGCTGTACGTGCTCCACCAGCTGTGGAGGCGGGAGGGGGAGACGGACCTGGGCCTGCGCGAGACCGTGGGCCGAGGCCTGCTGCTCGGCGGCCCGCTACCGACGGCCGAAGTCTCGGTCGATGAGCTGCTTGCCGGCCTCGAGAGCCCGGAGCTGTCCTCCAGGCTCCGAGTGCTCGCCTTGGCCTTCCGGCTGCGCCGTGGCGACCCAGGAGCCCGGGACGCGCTGGTGCGCTGGATGGCCAACGACCCTGGCCTGGGCGTCAGCGCCCAGCAGAGCCCCGAGCGGGCCAGCACGCCCCTCCTGACGGCCCTCCAGGCGCTCCATCTCTACGACTGATGGGTGCATCAGCCCTTTGGCGGGGGCTGCGTCGGAACCCGATGCCATGATCCGGCCCGTCCTCCAGGAGGGCGATCCATGGTTCCCACGGGCGGCTTGAGAATGCACACGCGCGACACCGGCAACGGCGGCAGCAGCGACACCAGCAGCGGCAGCGACGCCACCAAGGGCTCGCGTGCGGCCTCCGGCCGCGCCGCCCTCGCCTCCTCCACCTTCGGGTGCCACACCTTCAGCCTCGAGACGATGCGCAAGCGTCTGCCGCGGCCGGTCTACGAGGCCATCCACGCCACGATCCGACGCGGCGAGCCGCTCGACCCGGCCTTGGCGGAGTTCGTCGCCGGCGCCATGAAGGACTGGGCCCTCGAGCACGGCGCCACGCACTTCACCCACTGGTTCCACCCGCTCACCGGGGCCACGGCCGAGAAGCACGACGCCTTCCTGAGCCTCTCGGGCGGCCAGGCGATCGAGGCCTTCTCCGGCAGCCAGCTGATCCAGGCCGAGCCCGACGCCTCCTCGTTCCCCAGCGGCGGCATGCGCAGCACCTTCGAGGCGCGCGGCTACAGCGCCTGGGATCCCACCTCCCCGGCCTTCCTCGTGTTCAACGAGAACGGCGCCACGCTCACCATCCCCTCGGTCTTCGTCTCCTTCACCGGCGAGGCGCTCGACACCAAGACGCCGTTGCTGCGCTCGCAGCGCGAGCTCTCGCGCGCCGCGGTGCGCGTGCTGCGCCTGATGGGCCACGACACCCAGCACGTCGTCAGCACCCTGGGCGCCGAGCAGGAGTACTTCCTCGTCAAGCGCGAGTGGCACGAGGGCCGACCCGACCTGCAGGTCACGGGCCGCACCCTCTTGGGCGCGCAGCCCCCCAAGGGCCAGCAGCTCGAAGACCACTACTTCGGCGCCATCGACGAGCGCGCGCTCGACTTCATGGCCGAGGTCGAGGCCGAGGCCTGGCACCTGGGCATCCCCTTGAAGACGCGCCACAACGAGGTGGCCCCCCACCAGTACGAGGCCGCGCCGATCTTCACGCACGGCAACCTCGCCGCCGACCAGAACCAGATGCTCATGCAGGTCATGCGCAAGGTCGCCAAGCGCCGCGGCCTGGTGTGCCTGCTGCACGAGAAGCCCTTCGCGGGCGTGAACGGCTCGGGCAAGCACAACAACTGGTCGATGGCCGACGA
>JANOFW010000108.1:0-10419 GCA_031413835.1 Planctomycetia bacterium | reverse complement strand
GCGCGCGGCGTGGCGCGCGAGCGGAACGCCCGTGGCCTTGCTCACGAAGGGCACGGTGCGGCTGGCGCGCGGGTTGACCTCGATCAGGTAGACGCGGTCGCCCTTGACCGCGTACTGCACGTTCATCAGCCCACGCACGTCGAGCACCATGGCCAGCTTCTTGGAGCTCTCGCGGATCTCGTCGAGCACCCGCGGGCCCAGGGTGTAGGCCGGCAGCGTGCAGCAGGAGTCGCCGCTGTGGATGCCGGCCTCCTCGATGTGCTCCATCACGCCGCCAATCACGCAGCGGCGCCCGTCGGCCACGCAGTCCACGTCCACCTCGATGGCGTCCTCGAGGAACTTGTCCACCAGGATGGGCTTGTCGGGCGAGGCCTCGACGGCCCGTCCGATGTACTGGGTGAGCGACTCGTCGTCGTAGACGATCTCCATCGCGCGGCCGCCCAGCACGTAGGAAGGGCGCACCAGCACCGGGTAGCCGATGCGGTGGGCCACGGCGAGCGCCTCCGCGGCGTTCGTGGCCATGCCGTTCTCGGGCTGCAGCAGCCCGCACTTCTTGACCAGCGCGCTGAACCGGCCGCGGTCGGCCGCCAGGTCGATCGACTCGGGGCTCGTGCCGATCATGGGCGCGCCGGCCTGCTCGAGCGCGCGAGCCAGGTTCAAGGGCGTCTGGCCGCCGAACTGCACGATCACGCCCTGGGGCCCGACGCGCTCGATGATGTCGAGCACGTGCTCGGCGGTGAGCGGCTCGAAGAACAGCACGTCGCTGGTGTCGTAGTCGGTCGAGACCGTCTCGGGGTTGGAGTTCACCATCACGGTCTCGAAGCCCGCCGCGCGCAGCGCGAAGGAGGCCTGCACGCAGCAGTAGTCGAACTCGATGCCCTGCCCGATGCGGTTCGGGCCGCCGCCCAGGATCACGATGCGCGGCTTCTTGGCCGCGCGCAGCTCGTCCTCCTCGTCGTAGCAGGAGTAGTAGTAGGGCGTGGCAGCCTCGAACTCGGCCGCGCAGGTGTCCACCAGCTTGTAGGAGGGGGTGATGCCCCGGCGCTTGCGCTCCGCGCGCATCTCGCCCTCGGTCCGCTTGAAGATGATGCCCAGCTGGTGGTCGCAGAAGCCCTCGCGCTTGGCCTCGCGCAGGTCGCCGTCGCTGAGCTTGTCGAGCGAACCCACCGCCTCCAGCGACCGCTCGCGGTCCACGATGGCCTTCATCTGCGCCAGGAACCAGGGGTCGATGTGCGTGTGGGTGTGCAGGCTCTCGACCGTCCATCCCGCGCGCAGCGCCTCGCCCACGTGGAAGATGCGGTTGGGCCCGGGGGTCTGGAGGCGGCGGCGCAGCTCGGCCTTCTCGAGCGGGACCTGCTCGCGCTCTTTCTTGTCGCACCCGAAGCCGAAGCGGCCGGTCTCCAGGCTGCGCAAGGCCTTCTGGAAGCTCTCGCGGAAGGTGCGGCCGATGGCCATGGCCTCGCCCACGCTCTTCATCTGCGTGCCGAGCACGGGCACGGCCTCGGGGAACTTCTCGAAGTTGAAGCGCGGCACCTTCGTGACCACGTAGTCGATGGTGGGCTCGAAGCAGGCCTTGGTCTTCTTGGTGATGTCGTTGGCGATCTCGTCGAGCGTGTAGCCCACGGCCAGCTTGGCGGCGATCTTGGCGATGGGAAAGCCGGTGGCCTTCGAGGCCAAGGCCGAGGAGCGCGAGACGCGCGGGTTCATCTCGATCACGACCATGCGGCCGTCCGCGGGATTCACGCCGAACTGGATGTTGCTGCCGCCGGTCTCCACGCCGATCTCGCGGATCACGCGGATGGCGGCGTCGCGCATCACCTGGTACTCGCGGTCGGTCAACGTCTGCTGCGGAGCGACCGTGATGCTGTCGCCCGTGTGGACGCCCATCGGATCGATGTTCTCGATGCTGCAGATGACGACGACGTTGTCGGCGATGTCGCGCATGACCTCGAGCTCGAACTCCTTCCAGCCCAGCACGCTCTCCTCGACCAGGATCTGGCTCACCGGCGAGAGCTCGAGGCCGCGACGCGCGATGTCGGCGAACTCGTCCACGTTGAAGGCGATGCCGCCCCCCGTGCCCCCCATGGTGAAGGAGGGCCGGATGACGCAGGGGAGCCCGATCTCGTCGCGGGCCTTGAGCGCCTCCTCCCAGGTGGTGACCGTGCGGCTCTTGGGCAGGTCGAGGCCGATCTTGAGCATCGCCGCCTTGAACTCGGCGCGGTCCTCGGCCTTGCGGATCGCCTCGGGGCGCGCCCCCAGCAGCTGAACGCCGTAGCGCGTGAGCACGCCGCGGGCGTGCAGCTCCATGGCCACGTTCAGAGCCGTCTGGCCGCCCATGGTGGGCAGCAGCGCGTCGGGGCGCTCGCGCTCGATCACGCGCTCGACGATGTCGGCCGTCACGGGCTCGATGTAGGTCCGGTGGGCGGTCTCCGGGTCGGTCATGATCGTGGCGGGGTTGCTGTTGACGAGGATGACCTCGTAGCCCTCTTCGCGCAGCGCCTTGCAGGCCTGCGTGCCGCTGTAGTCGAACTCCGCCGCCTGCCCGATGATGATGGGCCCGGAACCCAGCAGCAGGATGCGGCGGATGTCGTTCCGGCGGGGCATGGACGGGAAGCCTCCTCGGCGGTCGGACCAGCGGGCGCCAAGCGCGCGGCGGGCACGATACCGGATCGCACGCCTGCGCCGAAGGCGGGGGGGACCCGGGAGGCGGGCTTGCGGGCCAGGGCGCGACGGGCGAACTGCTCGTGGATCTGCGCCGGCGTGGTCGATCGCGCGGGGCGAGAGCCAGGCGTCCCAGAGCCAGGCTGGAGCCTGGCGCTCCCAGGGCAGCCCAAGAGGCCGAAGGTGGAGTTGGGGAACTGGGTTCCAGGTCGGTGTCACCAGAGCCAGGCTGGAGCCTGGCGCTCCCAGGGCAGCCCAAGAGGCCGGAGCCGGACGCGCCACAAGCCGGCCTCCCGGAGCCGCCCTGGGGCTCGATCGGCGCTAGGATCGCGGCCCCGGCGCCATGTACGCCGCCTCGAGGAGGATGCCGTGGCCCCCCCTGCCCCCACCGCCCCCAGCGCCCCCGGTGGCTCACCCCCCCGCCCCGCCGACGGCCACGTCGAGCACCTGAGCGTGATCGTCCGGCCCTACCCCAAGGTGATCTTCTTCTGGCTCACCTGGCTCTTCTCCCTGGTGGCCGCCTTCCTGGTCAAGCCCGAGGGGCAGAGCGAGCACCTGGGCACGATCTGGATGTGCGTGTTCGCCTTCAACCTGCTGGTGATCTCCTTCGACTTCACCGAGGTCATCTCCCTGCTCGTGCTGGCGCTGATCGCCGGCCTGATCTTCGCCGGCCTCTACTTCGACTTCCTGCCCTTCTTCGGGAAGTTCTTCCGCGAGCTCGACGTGTACATGAACGACACCTTCTACTGGACCGTCTTCGGGCTCTTCTCGATCATCTACGGCTTCGTCTTCCTGCGCACGCGCCTGGACTACTGGGAGTTCCGCCACAACGAGGTGATCCACCGCCGCGGGCTCTTCGCCGACCTCAAGCGCTACAGCACCGAGGACCTGCGTTGGTTCAAGGAGATCCCCGACGTGCTCGAGCGCATCCTGTGCGGCTCGGGCCGCATGATCTTGACCACCCCGCGCGAACCCCATCCGATCATCATCGAGCACGTCCTGGGCATCGGCACCATCGACGACAAGGTGGCCGATCTGCTGGGCACCAAGCGCGTCACCCTGGGGTAGGAACGCGGCGCGTCAATCCGCCGTGAGGCGCCCCGAGAGCCCGCGCGCGACCTGCAGCGAGCCGTCCGGGCCGGGACGGCGCAGGAGCACGTCCACGAGATCGCCTTTCTGCACGTACTGCAGGAAGAGCAGCAGATCGTCGCTGTGGCGGATCTTCCAGCTGCCCAGCCCCACGATCACATCGCCCAGGCGCACGCCCATCTTGGCGGCCGGCCCGGAGACGCCGCGCACCAGCACCCCGGCCTCGTAGTCGCCCACGTCGGAGACCTCCAGGCCCAGGTGCTCGCGCGCCAGGGCGTCGGTGGGGATGGGTTCGAGGGGCACGACGACCGGAGGCAATTCGACCCCGTTGCGGCGCACGTCGAGCCGCACCGGGGCGCCCACCGGGACCGCCAGCAGGGCCATCATGTAGTCGTAGGTGGTCGGCGTGGCCGCGCCGTTCACGCCCACGAGCAGGTCGCCCTCGCGCAGACCCTGGGCCGCCGCCGGGCCTCGGGGAAAGAGGTGCTTGATCGAGGTGACCCCGCCGGGACCCTCGGTCTCGTCGATGCCGAGCCAGGCCCCCGAGGCCACGCGCGGCTTCAAGGCCGCGCCCACCAGCCGGCGCACGCGATCGGTGGGGATGGCGAAGGCGATGCCCTCGGCCCCGTAGACGCGGCTGTAGATGGTGGTCGTCACGCCGATCCAGCGGCCCGTGACGTCGAGCAGCGCGCCGCCCGAGTTCCCGGGGTTGACGGCCGCGTCCACCTGGATGAAGTCGTCGAAGACCTTGCGGCCCACCTTCAGGGTGCGGTTGAGGCCCGCGACGATGCCCGTGCTGACGCTGATGCCCAGCTTGAAGGGGTTGCCGACGGCGATCACGGCCTCGCCCAGCATCAGGTCGTCGGAGCGGCCCAGCGCCAGGAACGGGAAGGCTTCGAGCCGGTTGCCCTCGGCGTCGGGCAGGATGCGCAGGATGGCCAGGTCGTTGGCCAGGTCCACCGCCAGGGGGGTGGCGCGCCAGCCCGGACCGTTCTCCTCGCCGGCGCGGTGCACGAAGAAGTTCGTGCCGCGCAGGATCACGTGCGCGTTGGTGATGACGAAGCCCGCCGGATGGAAGATCACCCCCGAACCGAGGCTGCCCTCGATCTCGGTGGGCTCCTCGCGGAAGACCAGGCCCTCCATGTCGAGCAGGCGCTGGGTGACGATCTTGGTGGTGCGCACCGAGACCACGGCCGGCTTGGCCTTCTCGATGCTGCGCACGACCTGGTTGCGGCGGACGTCGGCCTCGCCCTCGGCCCGTACGACCGGCACGGCGGCCCCCAGGATCAGGGCTTCGAGCACCCCCAAGGCCAACAGCCGGCTCGCGATGCGGAGGGCGGGGCGCATGCAGGGAAGATACGCGCCGGACCGGCCCCGCGTTGGTGCCCGGCAGCGGCCCGGCGTCCGGTTCCGATGCCCCGGGCGTCGAAACAGCGAGCGAACGACGAACCGGCACGACGGCCCATGGCCGCGGCCCAGCGGTGCGGAGTAGCATCCCCGCGCCCCTGCCGGACGCTATGCCGCCCCCATGCCGCCGATGGACGACATCTTCGAGGCCGTCACCCGCCTGCGCGCCGAAGGCCGACGCGGCGTCCTGGCCACGGTCATCTCTACCCGCGGCAGCACCCCGGGCAAGGAAACCATGCGCCTGCTGGTCAAGGAGGACGGCTCGTTCGTGGGCTCGGTGGGCGGCGGCTGCGTGGAGGCCGAAGTGGTAGCCGAGGCGCTCGAGGTGCTGGCGAGCGACCTCCCCCGGCGTGCAACCTTCCGCCTGACCGAGCGCGAGACCGGCGCCGAGGGCCTGGCCTGCGGAGGCGAGCTGGAGGTGTTCCTCGAGCCCGTGACCGCGCCGGCCCTGGCGCTCTTCGGCGCGGGCCACGTCGCCAAGGACCTGTGCGAGATGGCGGCCCGCGCGGGCTTTCGCGTGACGGTGGTGGACGACCGCGCCTCCTTCGCCAACGCCGCCCGCTTCCCGGCCGCCGCGCGCGTCGTGGCCCGCGCGACCTTCGCCGCCTGCTTCGCCGAGGTCGCGATCACCCCCGCCACCTGCTGCGTGGTGCTCACGCGCGGGCACGCCTTCGATCTCGAATGCACCGACTTCGCGCTGCACTCGCCGGCGCCCTACGTGGGCCTGATCGGCAGCCGGCCCAAGATCTCCGCCATCCTGGCGCGACTCGCCGCGGCGGGGCGCCTCGAGGGCGTGGACCTCGCCCGCCTGCACGCCCCCATCGGCCTCGACCTGGGCGCCGTGACCCACGGCGAGATCGCCGTCGCCGTCACGGCCGAGCTGGTCGCCTTCCGCCGCCACGTGCTGGGCGGCCTGCGCGTCAAGCGCATCGAGCCCGAGGAGCTGGCGCGCCTCGCGGCTCGCCGGGCCACACGCGGTGCAGCGGCGCAAGGCGGGCACCTGGCGCCGCGCCCCAGCACCCGCGCGACCGAGCCCGGGGCATGACCCCCGCCGCCGCGCCGCCGCCCCACGGAGCCTCGGGCCCGCCCGTCTCGGGCCTGCGCCAGCTGTGGCGCGACTTCCGCGCACTGGACCGCTCCGCGCTCGTGATCCTCGTGAGCGTGCCGCTGCTGCTCACGCTGCTCGACTACCTGGGGCTCCCCTGGCACTACACCCGGGCCCTCGAGCGCCGCGGCGGCGAAGCGCGCATGACGGAGCTGGCGCCGCGCTCCCCGGGTGCCGCCGAGTGGTTCGGCACCCCGAGCTTCACGGAGTCCCGGTCGCTGGACGCCTACGTGTGGTGGGGTCTCGCGGTGCTCGTCACGCTGATCGTGTTGCCGCTGGTGATCGGCCGTGTGGGCGCCGGCGTCTCACCACGCCAGCTGGGCTTGCGCCTCAAGGGCACCGCGCGCGACGCGCCCACCTACCTGCTGCTCTACCTGTTGTTCCTGCCGGTGATCTGGCTGGTCTCGCAGAACGCGCACTTCCAACAGACCTACCCCTTCTTCAAGCCCGCCTCAGGTCCCACGAGCCGCGAGTTCCTGCTCTTCGAGGCCATCTACTGCCTGCAGTTCCTGGGGGTCGAGCTCTTCTTCCGCGGCTTCATCGTGCTGGGCTTGAAACGCGCGCTGGGCCTCGCCAGCGTGCTCGTCATGCTGGCCCCCTACTGCATGATCCACTACTACAAGCCCATGCCCGAGGCCCTGGGCTCGATCGGCGCCGGCCTCGTCCTCGGCCTCCTCGCCTGGCGCACGGGCACGGTCGTCTACGGCTGGTTCCTGCACTACGCCGTGGCCCTCACCATGGACCTCCTCGCCCTGGGCCAGGCGGGCAGGCTCTGACCGCCTGAGCAGGCCCGTGCGTCCTTGAAGGTGCAACACAAGTGTTCCCGGAGGCCTGACTTAGGCGGAAGTTGGGAGGCCGGGGGGGGCGCCTGCCGGGAGGCGGAAAGGGCTCTTGACCCTTTCCGCTTGAAGAAGGAAACTCTTGGAGGGTGGCCGTTCGCCCCCCTGCAGCAGGTGCCTACATGTCCAGGATGCTTCAAGAAGTCCGTCCGGCGCTTCGGACGATCGCCGTGCCCCTGCGCTGGGCGCTGCTCGGCGTCGTCTGGGTCTCGCTCGCCACCACCGGCTGCGGAGGCGGCGGCTCGGACAACGCCAACAAGCCGGGCGGCGGCCCAGGCGGGATCGTGGCGCCCGTGCCCACGGGCGCGCACTTCATGCTCGCCCCGGAGCAGGCGCACTACGGAGCCACCTTCGCCCAGTGGTCGCAGCGCTGGTGGCAGTGGGTCTTCGAGACGCCGCGCGCAGGCCACCCTCTCTACGACACGACCGGCGCCGACGCGCTCACGGGACAAGTGGATCCGGTGTGGTTCCTCGGTGGGGTCTTCACGGCGTTCAACGTGCCAAAGGTCGAGACCGTCGTGCGCGACATTTCGATCCCGCGCGGAATCGCGCTCTTCTTCCCAGTCATCAACGTCGTCGCAGACAACACGAACTGCGCTTCGCCGGACTTCACGTATACGTTCACGCAGCTCCGCCAGTTCAACGCGACCGCGATGGCCAGTGCGCAGAATCTGCTGTGTGAGATCGATGGAGCGAGAGTCATCGACTCTCCCAACCTCGCAGGTGCGCAGCGCTTCCGAGCCAGCGCCCCGGCGTTCAGCGCCTGGCAGACCGACGACAACATCTGGTACGACTTCTGTGGCGGCGTCACGCTGCCGGGGCGAGTCGTGACGCCCATCGCGAGTGACGGGATCTGGATGATGGTCGGGCCCATGCCTGCTGGCGCGCACACCATCCACTTTTCCGGCGCACTGCCGTACTACAACTTCCAGCTCGACATCACCTACAACATCACCGTCCTGCCCTAGTCGCCGTCCTATCGACCCGCAGCGCCGCCTCCCCGCACGGTACCGAGACCGCATCCTCCGAAGGAGGGCACCAACGTGTTGATGTCTGCCCCTGCAACCGGATGTAGACATCGGGCCCGCACGACGTGCGCGCATGTCGCCCTGCTCGCCGTGGTCTGGGTCGGCCTGACCGCCGGCGGCTGCGGCGGCGGCACCGGTCTGCTCGACCCCTCGCCGCGCGACTACGTGCTGGACCCCGCGAAGGTGCACTTCGGCGGGAGCTACTCGGACTGGTCGGTCCTGTGGTGGCAGTGGGCGCAGGAGCTGCCACGCGCGAACCACCCGCTCTTCGACCAGACTGGGGCGGACGCCCTCCAGGGGCAGGTCGAGCCGGTCTACTTCTTGGGCGGGCTGTTCGGCTTGCAATACGCCGCGGTAACGACCACCGCAACCCGAACCGTCACGATCCCCAGCGGCGTCAGCCTGTTCTTTCCGATCATCAATACTGCTTGGGACAATTCGTACTGCCTGCCGCCGGGCTGGGTGCCCCTGACGGCGGCGCAGTTGGCGGCCGTCGCCTACGATCAGGTGAATCAGGTCTCCGACGTGCTGTGCGAGATCGACGGAGCCAAGATCATCGACTCCCCCGACCTCAGCGGGGCAGCGCAGTTCCGTGCGGTCTCGGGCACGTTCCAAGTGGACCTGCCGGCGGACAACATCGGAGTGCAGCTCTGCGGCACGCCGGCCGTGCCGCTCCACATCGACCCCCAGGTCAGCGACGGCATCTGGATGATGCTCGCACCAATGCCTTCCGGTCCCCACACGATCAAGTTCGCGGGCAGCCTCCCCGTAACGGGTGGAGCCCTCTTCCGCCTCGAGGTGACCTACAACCTCACCGTCCTGCCGCCGCCCTAGGCACGAAGAGGAACTGCCCGACGTCGTCGCCTTCGAGGCCGCGGACGTAGAGGGGCGTCTGCGGACGGCACGCGTTCACCTCGCAGAAGTCGGGGATGCGCTCCTCGAGATACACGCCGAGCTCGGCATCGGTCACGATCCCGTCCTTGGCCTCGTGGGGCGGGACCTCCTGGCCGGCGAGGAAGCCGTCGGCGGCCAGCACGTCGCCGTCATCTCCCCCGAGCGCTTCCAGCAGGATGCTGTTGAAGACCGACTGCCCGGCGTCGTCGATCTTTTGCTCGTCGGTGCCCGCCGTGATCATCGGCAGGGCCGCGTGGTCCCAAAGCTCGAAGATGTCGGAGGGCTCCTTCTTCCAGTCTCCCTTGGTGCGCCGGCTCAACCCGCTGTGGCAGCAGTCCATCAGCACCAGCTGCTGCGAACAGCCGGCGATGGTCCGGCGCAGGTGGCCGGCCAGGTCGGCCATGTCGTAGCCGCGCAGGCTGAGCGGATCGGTGGAGTCCGCGAAGCCTGAGAGCACCAGGTAGCCGGAGCGTTCGCCGGCCCGTGGCGAGGTGCCGTGCCCGGCGTAGTAGAAGACGAGCTGGGCGTGTTCTCCCTCGCCCACCTTCATGGCGCGCTCGCTCAGGATGTCGATGGCCACGGCCACGTTCTTGCGGTCCGGAAGGCCGGGGGCCACGGGGATGGGCTCGCCCGCGCCATCTCTCAGCTTCTCGGGCTCGTCGGAGAGCACGAGCATGTCCTCCGGCGCATAGCCGAAGCGCTCGTGGAGCAGCCGGTAGAGGCGACCTACGTCGGCAGCGGCGCCGGGCAGGTCCACCGGCTTCTTGCCTTGCCCCTTGCCCACGGAGATGAGCAGGGCGAAGCCGCGCATACGGGGCGTGCCCGCCTTGAGAGCGTCCTTCTGCGCGTCGGTGAGCCGGGCGCCGCGGATCCGGAAGTCCACCGGCGCACGACCCGGCTCCTCGCGCGGCAGGAACGCGAGCAGCAGCCCGGCGGCCAGCCCAGCGCCGCCCAGCGCCGCAAGTCCGAACATCAGGCGTCGGCGCCCCCTCGTGGGTGCCCGACGGGCCTTCGTCCACGCGCGCACCACGCGCAGCACGGTGTCATCGGGAAGCCGGGTGCCTCCGCGAGGCGCGCCGACGAGCGTGTGCCCGAACGGCTTGCCGTCAAACCACGGATCGGCCTCGGCCCGCACGCGATCCGCCTTGGCCTCTGCTGTCTGCAACGCCTCCGCCAGAGGGCGGATCGGCAGCCGCTGCACGGGGTCGGTGGAGAAGACCCACTGCCCCGGCCCCCAACGCACACCCAGCAGCAGGTAGGCGCCGCCGATCGGGGCCTCCGCGTCGCCGCGCGCCCACTGTTTGGCCAGCAGCGCCCGACGCGGGCCCCCGTAAAAGGCACCCCCCCAGGGGGTGCCCGCCCCCCCGCCCCCCCAACATCCCCCACAGCCCCGGCC
>JANOFW010000107.1:0-22159 GCA_031413835.1 Planctomycetia bacterium | reverse complement strand
GCCATCACCACGCCGCTGTCCACCAGGTCGGCGGCCAGCTCGGGGGGGGTGGACTCGAGGGTGGTCTTGACCGTCTCGACGATGCCGCGGATGGGCTCCTGGAGGGCCTCGCGGATCTCCTCGCTGGTGACCACGACCTTGCGGGGTAGGCCCTGCTTCAAGTCGCGGCCCTTCACGTCCATGGTCATCTCGCGCTTCAAGGGATAGGCGCTGCCGATGCCGATCTTGATCTTCTCGGCGGTCTGCTCGCCGATGAGCAGGCCGTAGGTGTTGCGCATGTGGTTGACGATGGCCTCGTCCATCTCGTCGCCCGCGATGCGCACCGACTGGGCCGTCACGATGCCGGCCAGTGAGATCACGGCCACCTCGGTGGTGCCGCCGCCGATGTCCACGATCATCGATGCCTGCGGCTCGGTGATGGGCAGGCCCACGCCGATGCCGGCCGCCATGGGCTCCTCGATCAGGTAGACCTTGCGTGCGCCGGCGCGCTCGGCCGAGTTGATCACGGCGCGCTTCTCGACTGCGGTGATCCCGTGCGGGATGGCGATCACCACGCGCGGATGCACGCCCCAGGTGCGTTCATGCACCTTGTAGAAGAAGTAGCGCAGCATCGCCTCGGTGATCTCGAAGTCGGCGATCACACCGTCGCGCATGGGCCGCACGGCGACGATGTTGCCGGGCGTCTTGCCCAGCATCTCCTTGGCCGTGTCGCCCACCGCACGGCCGTCGAGCAGCACCTTGTTGGTGCCCTTTTTCACGGCCACCACGCTGGGCTCGTTCAAGATGATCCCGCGGCCCTGCACGTACACGAGCGTGTTGGCCGTGCCCAGGTCAATCCCCATGTCGATGGAGAACTTGCCGATCAGCCAGTCGAGGATCTTGGCCATCTCTCGCCTTCAGGGCTTGCCATGGGGGAAAGGGATCGGAACGCAGAGGCTCGCGACGCGGCCCGCTCGTCGGAGATCGGGAGGACGGGCTCAGGTGCGCAAGGCTGGCTTCGGGCCAGCCTGCACCTGCAGCACGAACCGCGGACCTCGGCGGCGCAGGGTACACCCCCGAGGGGACGCCAGCGCCTCGCCCCCAGGGAGCGCCGAGGTTACGGGCGTCCGTCAGGTCGTCAACAGGGCCTGAGAATCCGGCCCCAGGCCCTGGAAACGAAGCGAGGCGGCGGATCCCGTAGGACCCGCCGCCTCGCGAGGACGGACGGCGAAGGGCCGGGCCCTACTTGGGGCGCTCGGCCATCTCCGTGAGCGCCTGCTGGACGAGCGCCTCGACGTTGGGGGCGCCCTTCGTCTTGCCGAAGAAGCCCGTGTCGTAGTGCTTCTGCTTGGCCTTCTCGATGAAGATCAGGCTGCCGAGCAGGGCCAGGGTGGTGAGCACGACGAGGATGTTGGACACCCCGTCGCGCGGGACCACGTTCTCGCCAGGGTCATTCGTGACGTACTTGTCGGCCATGGGGAAAGCTCCGTTCTGGGGGCCTGTTCGAGGTGCCGAGCGGGCTCAGCGACCCAGGACCGTGTCGCTGGCGTTGATCGGCTGCTTCTGCATGCCATGCACCACCAGGGCGGTGCTCTTCTTGGCCTGCACGTCGGTGATCTTGATCGTGGCGACGTACTGGTTGCCGCGCGAGACGATGTACTCGTAGCCGTTCTTGACGCCGTCTTCCTCGCCGAGGGAGACGACCACCAGACCCATGCTGTTGTCCACGGCCAGGACCTTGCCCGGAGCGATGGCCGGCTGGACCGTGCCCTGCTGGCCGTACTTCACGCGGAACGACTCGGCCTCGGCCTCGAGGCTCTGGACCTTGGCGTTGGCCGAGGCGAGGTCGCCCTGCGCCGCCTTGTGGGCGCCGGTCTCGTCGTCGAGCTGGCGCTGCAACTGGGCCTGGACCGCCTCGGCCTTGACGCGCGCGTCCTTCTCGGCGTCACGGCTCTGGTGAAGGATGGTGCGCTCGTCCTGCAGGGTCTTGATCGTGGCCTCGTAGGCCTGGATCGTGGCGTTCTGCGAGGCCAGGGCGGCGGTGGCGTGGTTGAGCGCCGTGCCCTGCGAGGCGATGTTGGCCGCCAGCGCCTGGTTCTCGGAGTTCTTGGCTTGCGTCGTGGCCTCCGAGCCGGAGAGCCGGGCCTTGAGGTCGCTGTTCTCGGCGCCGAGCCGGTTGCCCTGCTCCTTCTGCGCCTTGAGCTCGATCTCCGAAGAGCCGTGCGCCTGCTTCCACTTGTCGACCATCAGCTCCAGCTCACGCTGGACGTGGTCTTTCTGACCCAGGAAGTTCGACGCGGTGCCGAGGAAGACACCCGCGAGGACGAGGTTGAGGACGATCAGGAACTTCGAAACGTTGCTCATCAGCTGCTCCTGGGACCGCCCCGCGCGGGACGGATCGTTGCGGAGGGAATGCGGTCTGGAAACGGCTCCAGCCTACGGGTCGAACTCTCCCGCCCCCTGCCGAAGGCGCGAGAATCCGCAAGCGCGGGGGGTTATGGCAAGAGACCGGGGCACAGTCAAACACTTTCACGTGAAGGAGCCGTGACAGGGGGGCTGTCAAGGGGCCGCGTTCGTTCGTTGTTCGCTTCCTGGCCGCCGCCCGGGGCAGTACGCCGCGTGAAGGCCGCCAGCAGCGCGAGCAGCCCGCCGAGCACCAGCCACGGGGCATCCCCCCAGCGCAGGTAGGCCGTAGCCGCCTCGTCGGCGAGCAGGTGATCGAGCACCACGCCCGTGCGGAAGGTGGCCTCGTCCAGCCGGGCCTCCAGGTGCGGCAGCGCGGCACGCGTGGGGTCTACCAGGCCCTCGTGGGTCAGCGGGACGGGTTCGAAGCGCCCGTAGGCCGCGCCCGTGGGATCGAAGAACACGCTCGGCCCGGTGTTGCCCGCCATGACCACCGTCACGCCCAGCTCGGCGGCGCGCAGCGCGGCCACGGCGCGGATCTGCGCGCGAAAGGCGCTGGCGCCGAACCAGCCGTAGTTGGCGGGGTTGAGCAGCACGTGGCAGCCGGCCTGTCTCCAGGCGCGGCAGCGTGCCGGGAAGGCGATCTCGAAGCAGATCACCGTCCCGGCGCGCACCTGGTGGCGCTCGGCGCGCCCGCCCGCGTCCATGCGCGCCCAGGACCAGAGCACGAAGGGCGGCTGGCCGTCGGCGCCGCGCGCGATCTCGGGGATCGCGCTCAGGTCGTTGCGCAAGAGCCGCAGGAAGGGCAGCACCTCGCCCAGGGGCGTGTACTCGCCCCCGGGCACGCGCACGACCTTGTCGTGCCGCTGCAGCACCCAGGGTGAGTGCTGGGCTGTGGGAGGCGGCAGCGGCAGCGTCTCGGCGGACGGCGGGGGAAGTCCGGCGGGATCGATCCAGAACAGGCTGTCGTGGTCGCCGTAGTCCCCGAGGTCCGCGTGCGCCACGCCGGGCTCGTCTTCGAAGTGGTGGATGGCCCCCACCAGCAGCTGCGGCGGCGGAAGGCCCTCGGGCAGCATGGCGGCCAGCCTGCCCGCGATGACCACCTGGTTCTGCCACTCGCCGGGGAAGCGGTTGCTCAGCGCAGGCGAGAGGAAGGGCCAGGGGACCATCGTCTCGGGCCAGAGCACGGCCAGGACCGACTGCTTGCGCGCGAGCGCGCGAGCGAGGCCCTCGCGCGTCAGGCTCGTGTGACGGGTGAAGATCAGGTTGCCCGCGCTCTCGCCGGGGGCGTGCTTGAGCGACTGGGGGATGTCGCCCTGCACCACCAGCACGGGGGGCGTCACGCCCAGCGTGCCGTCGAGCAGTCCGCCGCGCACGTGCGACAGCCGGCCCTGGCCGTGCAGCAGCAGCAGCAGCGTCCAGAAGACCGGCAGCGCCCCCGTGGCGAGCAGCCGCAGGGCCAGGCGGGGCTGCAGCTCCTGACGCGCGCGCAGCACGCCGATCAAGCCGGCGGCCCAGGCGGAGGTCATGCCGCACAGGAAGGAGAGCCCGTAGGCGCCTGCCAGGGCCGCTCCCGCGCGCAGGCTGTCCACGCCCACGAGCGCGAGCGAACGCTGCGGCCAGGGCATGCCCCCGAACCAGACCGTGCGCAGGAGCTCCTCCAGCACCACGGCCACGCCTACCAGGGGCACGAAGGGCACGCCGCGGCGCGCCCCCAACCTCAGGGCCCAGGCGAGAAGCACGGTCACCGGCGCCAGGATGACGGCCGAGCCCAGCAGCTGTGGCGCGCCCACGTGCGCGAGCCAGTGCAGCGCCAAGCCGAAGTGGAGCAGCCCGTAGAGCAGGGCCCAGCGCTTCCAGCGCAGGCCGCCATCGCGCCACAGCAGGAGCAGCAGGGGCAGGTCGCCCAGCAGCACCAGCAGGGGCACGTGGACGCCCAGGACCCCCGGCGGCAGCCACAGGGAGTCCAAGGCCAGGCCCAGGGCAAGCAGGCCCCAGCGCACGCCGTCCCCGGGACGGGTCCAGCAGGTGAGCGCACGTACGACGAGCGAGGGGGCGCGGGGGACGGGAGCGGGGACGTTCACGCGTGCGGCCCCAGCAGGAACACGCGCACGCTGCCCTCGGCGCTCGAGCCGCCCTCGGGCAGCTCCGCCAGCGCCTCGCCGCCCGCCAGGGCGAAGGGGTCGCCCGAGCCCTTCCAGGCCACGGGCTCGGCCCACAGCCCGCCGTCGGCGTCGCTCGCCAGGCTGACCGGCCGGAAGCGTCGCCGCGCGTGGGGCCCGAACGCCGGCCCGTGCCAGCCAGCCGCCAGGGCGCGACGCGGCGCGAAAGGCCGCCCCAGGCGCGTCGCCAAGGCCGGCACGGCCAGGATCTCGAAGCCCACGAAGGAGGCGGCCGGGTTGCCGGGCAACGCGAAGACCAGGGTCCGTCCGCGCCGGCCGAACCACAGCGGTCCGCCGGGCTGCACGGCCCAGCCGTGGAAGAGCGGCTCCACGCCCAGCGCGACCAGCGCGCCGGGCACGAGGTCGAGGTCGCCGCGGCTCACTCCCCCCGAGATCAGCAGCGCGTCGTGTTCGAGGCCCCGCGCCAGCGCCGCCTCGAGGCGCCCCGGCTCGTCGTCCACCCTGCCGAGATCGAGCGGCTCGAAGCCCTGGGCCAGGGCCTGCGCGAGCAGCGTGGGGTTGTTCGAGTTGCGGATCTGAGCGGGCCCCGGCCGCGCCTCCACCTCGACGAGCTCCGTCCCGGTGGCCAGAACGCCCACGCGCGGCGCGCGCGCCACGCTCACCTGCGCCTGCCCCGCCGTGGCGAGCACGCCCACCACCGCGGGCGTCACGCGACTGCCCGCGGCCAGCACGCGCGTGCCAGCGGCCATGTGCGCGCCGACCTCCACCACGTTCGTGTCGCTGCCGGGACGACGCAGCAGGCGCAAGGCGGCTCCCGCGGGCCCCTCGCCGAGCTCCTCGGTCCACTCGAAGGGCAGCACGCTGCGCGTGCCCTCGGGCACGGGCGCCCCCGTCATCACGCGCTGGGCCTCGCCCGCGCCCACGGACCGCGTGCTGACCTCGCCCGCGGCCACGCGCCCCACCACCCGGTAGCGCTCCCCCACGACCCCCGCATCCGCCACCGCGAAGCCGTCCATGGCGGCGCGCCGGAAGGGCGGCACCGGATGGTCCATGATCACGTCGGCCGCCAGCGTGCGCCCGAGCGCGCGCGCCAAGGGCACGCGCTCCGCGCTCGCGCACGGCGCGCCGGCAGCCTGCCGGACGCGCTCGAGGGCCTCTTCGACGCTCAGCATCCGGCGGAGTCTAAGTGAGCGGCCGTGATTCTTGGACATCACGAGCGGCGCGCTGGGCCGGGGGCGCTCGGGCCACCGCGTCGTCCTGATGTGGACAGACCACACGGCGTCCTCCGCGGCGGCCCTCCGCACCCCGTCCAGCGTGCCGGCTCGCGAGCCTTGGTTCCCGGACAGCATCAGGGCAGGGTTGAAGCGCCCGGCGGATGGACTCGCTTCGCGAGTCGCCGCTGTCCCAGGATCACGAACGGTGACTCAGCCGCAAGGAGCCGGCTCCCCCTCCCGGGAGGCGTCGGCGGGTCGGCCGGCGGTATCTTGCGCGCTCGTTCTTTTCCCCGAGGTTGCCGCGTGCCCCACGTCGTCCCGAGCCAGCCGTCTGGGCAAGGCCTGCGCGTGGGCGTGCTGGTCGCGCGCTGGTACCCCGAGATCCTCGCGCGTCTGCAGGCGGCCGCCCTGGCCACCTTGCGCGCCGCGGGGGTGGCCGACGGCGACATCGTCGTGGTCGAGGTCCCCGGGTCCTACGAGCTGCCCCAGGCGGCCCTGTGGCTGGCCCGGGACGGCTGGGAGGGGCGCCCTCTCGACGCCCTGGTGGCGCTGGGCTGCGTGATCCGCGGCGAGACGCCGCACTTCGATCTCGTGGCGCGCGCCGCCGTGGACGGTCTGGCCCGCGTGGCGCTCGACACGGGCGTGCCGGTGGGCCTGGGCGTGATCACCGCCGACACCCGCGCGCAGGCGGAGGCGCGCTCCAGGGCCGAGACGGGCGGAGCCTCGGAGAAGGGCGGCAACAAGGGGCACGAGGCCGCCGACGCGGCCCTGCGCATGGCGAGCACGCGCCGCCGCCTGACCGGGGAGCGCGGCTCGGCCGGCTTCGGAATCGGGGAGCGCGCATGAGGTCGCGCACCCGGGCCAGGGAGCTGGCGCTCCAGTTCCTGTTCCAGCTCGACGTCCAGGGCGACGAGATGCGCCCGCAGCTCGAGGGCTTCCTGGGCGAGTCGCTCGACGGCAAGGCCGGGGGCGACGAGGCCCGCGCCTACGCCATCAAGGTGGTGGACGGCGTACGCGAGCACCGCGTCTCGATCGACACGCTGATCCGCGACGCGGCGCGCAACTGGGACCTCGAGCGCATGGCGAGCGTGGACAGGAACGCCCTGCGCATCGGCTGCTACGAGCTCTTGCACGAGCCCGACGTGCCCATGAAGGTGGCCATCAACGAGGCCATCGAGCTGGGCAAGCGCTTCAGCACCGAGTCCTCGGGAGCCTTCGTCAACGGCATCCTCGATCGCATCCGCAAGGAACAGGGACGCTAGGCGCCATGGGCATCTTCAGCCGGATCAAGGCCGGGCTCGCCAAGACGCGCGACACGCTGCTGGGCGGGCTCTCCGCCATCCTCACGCTGGGCCGGCGCGTGGACGAGGACCTGCTCAAGGAGCTCGAGCAGGCGCTGCTGCTCGCCGACGTGGGCCCCAAGGCCACGGCGGACCTGCTGGAGGCCGTGCGCCAGGGGGCCAAGGCCGGCCGCTTCAAGGACGCCGCGGGCGTGGCCCCCTACCTCGAGCAGCTGGTGACCGAGCGCCTGCGCGAGGACGACCACGAGCTCAAGCGCGCGCCCGAGGGACCCACGGTGGTCCTCGTCTGCGGCGTGAACGGCTCGGGCAAGACCACCTCGATCGGCAAGCTCACCGCGTACTTGAAGCGCCAGGGCCACAAGGTGGTGCTGGGCGCGGCCGACACCTTCCGCGCCGCCGCGGTCGAGCAGCTCACCATCTGGAGCCAGCGCAACGGCGTCGAGATCGTCAAGCAGGCCCAGGGCTCGGATCCCGCCGCCGTGGCCTTCGACGCCTGCCAGGCCGGTCGCGCGCGCCAGGCCGACTTCGTGATCATCGACACCGCCGGCCGCCTGCACACGCAGGAGAACCTGATGCAGGAGCTGGGCAAGATCCGCCGCGTCGTGGGCAAGGCGATCCCGGGCGCGCCCCACGAGGTGCTGCTCGTGCTCGACGCCACCACCGGCCAGAACGCCGTGCGCCAGGCCGAGCTGTTCCACAAGACGGCCCAGGTGACGGGCCTCTTCGTCAGCAAGCTCGACGGCACGGCCAAGGGCGGCGCCGTGATCGGCATCCGTGACGTCGTGGGTGTGCCGGTCAAGTTCATCGGGGTGGGCGAGCAGCTTGAGGACATCGAGCCCTTCGACCCGGCGAAGTTCGCCGCGGGCCTGTTCGCGTGAAGGCAGCGGACGCAGGGGGGCCGGGGGGACGGGCGTCCTAAGCAGCGATGTCGCGCACCAAGCCCCCGCCCCCCGCGCCCCCCCTGCCCCGCGCCTCGACCGGGGCCAAGGTGCTGGCCGGGGGCGCGGCGCTGGTGCTGCTGGCGGACCTCCCCGGGCTCTTCACGCGCGGCGACCTGCTGCGCGGCGCGCTGCTGCCGCTCTTCGCGGCCGCGACCCTTTGGGCGGGGCTCGCCCGCGGCGGACTCTTGGCAGGCACGGACCGACGCCTGTGGCTCCTGGTCGCGCTCCCCTCCCTGCTGGTCCTGCCCGGCCTCTTCGCCATCGCGCGCCCCTCGCTCGCCACGCCCGCCGCGCTGGCCCGCTCGCTGGCGCCGTGGCTGGCGCTCTCGGCCCTGGCCCTGGGCGCCCGGGGGATCTTGCGGCGCGAGCGCGACGCGCTCCTCCTCTGGACCTGGCTGATCGTGGCCGGTGCGCTCGCCGGGGCCTGGCTCTACGTCGAGTGGCTCATCGTGGGCGCTGCAGCAGGTCCGTTCGGTCGCCCCGGCGTGGCGGGCCCGCTCCTGGGCGCGCTGCTCGGACCCGCGCTGCTGCTCCCGTGGACCTCGAGGCCGTTGCTGCGCGCGCTGGCGCTGGCCCTGCTGGCCGCGGGCTGCGCCTTCAGCGCCAGCCGCACAGGCTGGGCCGTGGGCGGCTTCGCGCTGCTGCTGGCGTTGGCCTTGGCTCCCGAGCGGCGCTTCCCCCGCGGCCTGCGCCGCGGCTCGGGTCTGACGGCCCTGGTGGGCGGCGCGATCGCCGTGCTGCTCCTCACCGGCGTCGTGCCCGGCGGCGGCACGACGCTCGACGTGCGCCGCGGCGTGTGGCGCGCAGCGGGGACGCTGGTGGCCGAGCGTCCGCTCACGGGCCACGGGCTGGGCTCCTTCAGGGCCGAGGTGCTGCGCGTGCGCGACGTCGAGGAAGCGCGCCTCTCGCGCGGGCGCGAGCCCTTCATGGCGCACAACGACGTGCTGCATGTCGCGGCCGAAGGCGGGCTGGGCGCCGGCTTGCTGCTCGTGTTCTTCGGCGCGGGAGCGCTCGCCTGCGCCTGGCGAGCCTGGCGCGCACGCGGCAGGGATCCGCTGGCGGGCGCCGCGCTCTGCGTGCTGGCGGCGCAGGCGGCCGCCTCGATGGCCGAGCAGGTGCTGCCCGATCCGGCGCAGGTGCTGCTGACCGCGCTGGCGCTGGCCACGGCGCTCGCGCGCCGCGCGCCCTCGAGCGAGGACCTCGGCGCGACGCCCTCGCGTCCGTTGCGCCTGGCCTTCGGCGTCGTGGCGACCCTGCTGCTCGCGGCGACGGCTCTGCGCGCGCGGGACGTGCTGGCCGACACGCATCTGCGCGCCTTCCGCGACGCACAGGCCCGGGGCCTGACGCTCGAGGACCTGGAGAGCCAGACCCGCACGCGGCTGCTGGAGGGAGCGCTGCGTTGGCGTCCCGACCATCCCGAGGCCCGCTACATCCACGGCGTGAGCGAGGCCGAGCAAGGCCGCTACGGCACGGCGCGCGAAGCCTGGCGCCGCGCGCTCGAGGTGGAGCCTGCCCTGACCGAGGCGCGCCTGGACATGGCCCAGTCCTACGCCCTCGAAGACCGACGCGACGACGCCCTCGCGGCCCTGATCGAGGCGCGGCGTTTCGACCCCACGCGCTACGACCTGGTGCTGCGCCAGGGCCACGTCGCGCTCGGGGAGGAGCCCGTGCCCGGCGGCCCCGCGAGCGGCACCCAAGGCCCGGGCTTCGAGCCGCTCGAGCCGCTGCGCCGCTACAACGAGGCCGCCCTGCTGGCGCCCGGGCGCTTCGAGACCGAGGTCGCCTTCGCGCGCGTGGCACGCCGCCTGGGCGACGGCGACTCAGCCGGCATCCACCTGCGCAAGGCCGAGTCGCTGGCCCCGGGCGCGGGCGAGATCCTCTTCGAGTCGTTCCACCTGGCCGAGGTCGAGGGCCGCGCCGACGAGCGCCAGCTGGCCTCGATCCTGGCCTTCGCCCTGGCCGCCGAGGTCGGCCTCGCCGGCACCATCCGCCGCGAGGCTCTGGCCTGCGAGGAGGCGGCGCTCGAGCGCTCGTCCGAAGCGCGCGCGCGGCAGCCACCTTCGACAACCAGGACTGGTCGCGCGTCGACCGGGCGTGGTCGGCGTTCACGGTCCGCGCCCTGGCGCTGCTGGCGGCAGGCCTCGTGGAGCCCGACGCGCTGGTGCGCGAGGCCCGCGCCCGCAGCGAGGCCGACGATCACCGCGCCGCGCTCGCGCGCCAGCGCGCGCTCCTCGCCTGGACCGGAGACCAGGCGCCCGCCGACCCCGCCGGACGCCGCGCCTTCTTCGAACGCCGCGGCAACCTCTTGATCGAGGCCGCCCAGACCTCCAGCCGCTTCGACGGCGCCCTGGCGCGCTCCTTCTACGCCGAGGGCCACCTCCTGAAAGGCCTCGAGTTCCTCGAGAAGAACCTGCTGCCCGAGGCGCGCCGCGTGCTCGAGAACGCCGTCTCCGAGGCCCCCACCGACGCACGCCCCGCCCTGGCCCTGGCCCGCGCCTGCGCGCGCGCTGGGGACTTCGCGGCCGCGGAGGACGCGCTCCTGGCCGCCCTCGCCCGCGATCCCTCGATCGCCCAGGTCCTCGCCTCCGAGCCCGACCTGGTCCAGGTCCTGCGCCGCGAGAAGATCCGCGCCGCGCTCGGCCGCTGACGGACACCGCGCGCTACAGGAAGAGCGGCGCCAGCACCAGGGTGATCGTGCTCAGGAGCTTGATCAGCACGTGGAGCGAGGGGCCGGCGGTGTCCTTGAAGGGATCGCCGACGGTGTCGCCCACGACGGCCGCCTTGTGCGGCTCGCTGCGCTTGCCGCCGTGCGCGCCGGTCTCGATGTACTTCTTGGCGTTGTCCCAGGCGCCGCCGGCGTTGTTCAGGAACAGCGCCATGAGGATGCCCGCGATCGTGCCCACCATCAGGAAGCCGGCCACCACCTCGGCGCCCAGGCCCTTCTTCTCGAGCGCGTCGCCGATGGCCTTGAACACCAGGCCCACGGCGATGGGCATGGCCACCACGATGATGCCGGGCATCACCATCTGCTTGAGCGCCCCGCGCGTGACGATGTCCACCACGGCGCCGTAGTCGGGCTCGAAGGTCTCGGGCAGCTCGAGCTTGCCGTTCTTGCGGAAGGGCGCGAACTGGACGCGCACGGCCTCGATCACCTGCTTGGCCGCGCGGCCCACGGCGCGGATGGTGAGCGCCGAGAACCAGAAGACGAGCATCGCGCCCAGCATGCCGCCGACGAACACCTCGGGCTTGGAGAGATCCACGGCCTTGATGTCCACGCCGAAGTTGCGCACCTCTTCCAGGTAGGCCGAGAAGAGCAGGAAGGCGGCCAGCGCGGCCGAGCCCACGGCGTAGCCCTTGGTCAGGGCCTTGGTGGTGTTGCCCACCGCGTCGAGCCGGTCGGTGCGCTTGCGGATCTCCTCGGGCTGGTTGCTCATCTCGACGATGCCGCCCGCGTTGTCGGTGATGGGCCCGAAGGTGTCCATGGCCAGGATGTAGCCGGCCGTGCCCAGCATGCCCATCGTGGCCACCGCCGTGCCGAAGAGGCCGCCGTTGGGCATGGCCGCGTCGCCCAGCAGGTAGGAGCCCACGATCGCGCCCGAGACCGTCACGATCGGCCACACGGTGCTCTCCAGGCCCACCGCGATGCCCGCGATCACGTTCGTGGCCGGTCCGGTCAGCGAGGCGTCGGCGATCTCCTTGACCGGGCGGTACTTGTACTCGGTGTAGTACTGCGTGATGTAGACGAAGGCCTGCGCGGTGGCCACGCCGATCAGCCCGCAGAAGAAGAACTGGAGCCAGGCGTCCGGATGCCCGCTGGCTTCGGCCAGGGGCTTGACGAGCCACTGCGTGGCAATGAAGAAGCCCACTGCCGACAGCAGCGAGGTCACGTAGTAGCCGCGGTTCAGGCCCGTCATCGGATCCTGGTCCTCGCGGATCTTCGTGAAGAGCAGGCCCAGGATCGAGGCGAGAATGCCGAAGGCGCGGGCCACGAGCGGGAAGAGCATCACGCCCATGATCACCTCGGCCGAGGCCGTGGGCACGGTCTTGGCGAGCGTCGCGGCGATGATCATGGCGCCGATGTTCTCGGCGGCCGTGGACTCGAAGAGGTCGGCGCCGCGGCCCGCGCAGTCGCCCACGTTGTCGCCCACGAGGTCGGCGATCACGGCCGGGTTGCGCGGGTCGTCCTCGGGGATGCCAGCCTCGACCTTGCCCACCAGGTCGGCGCCGACGTCGGCGGCCTTGGTGTAGATGCCGCCGCCCACCTGGGCGAAGAGCGCCACCAGCGAAGCGCCGAAGCCGTAGCCCACGATCAGGAGCGGGATCTGCGTCGCCTGGGCGGTCGCACCGCTCATCTGGGCCACGGCGTAGAGCCCGCCGACGCCCAAGAGCGACATGGCCACCACCAGGAGGCCCGAGACCGCGCCGCCCCTGAGCGCCGTCTGGAGCGCCCCGTTGAGCGTGGTACGGGCCGCGGCCGCGGTGCGCACGTTGGTGCGGATCGCGATCCACATGCCCACGTAGCCGGCGATCAACGAGCAGCCGGCGCCCAGCACGAAGGAGATCGTGGTCCACAGCGAGAGCGTGAGCCGGTCGGCCGGGTCGTGCGCCGTCGTCTCACGCACCCCGTAGTAGAGGAAGAAGATCAGGCCGGCCAGCGGCACGGCGATCTTGACGATGGTCCAGTTCTGGCGCCGCATGAAGGCCTGTGCGCCCACCCGGATCGCGCCCGAGATGCGCTGCATGGAATCGGGGCCCTGATCCTGGGCCAAGACCCACTTGGCGAGCAGGCCGGCCACGATCAGGCCGATCACGCTCACTCCGAGGATGATGCTCATCTCCATGGCTGTTGCCTCCCGCTACGTCATGGGGCGCCTGCCTGCCGGCCCGGCACCCAGCCTGTGGATGCCGTTCGCGCCCCGAAAGGGGGGCGAGTCTACCTGCGGGCGCTCAGCGCCCGCAGATAGTTGGAGGGCCCCGGGCCGGCGAGGCTCCGGGGGCCTACTTGTGGGCGGCGTGCGGCTGCCAGCCCAGGATGGCGAGCATCACGAAGAAGCCCAGCACGTAGGCCACCGCGACGGGCCAGCCCTCCTTGATGTAGCGGCCCGTGTTGCGCGCCTCGGGGAAGTCCTTCGAGATGGCCACGCCGGCCGAGGAGCCGAACCAGATCATCGAGCCGCCGTAGCCCACCGCGTAGGCCAGCATGCCCCAGTCGTAGCCGCCCTGCTCGAGGGCCAGCTTGGTCAAGGGGATGTTGTCGAAGACGGCCGAGACGAAGCCCAGGCCGAAGGTCACCTGCCAGGAGGCTGCGGGCAGCTCCTTGACCGGCATCAGCGAGGCGCACCAGACCAGCGAGAGCAAGAAGATCGCGCCCTTGAGCGCGCCGGGCAGCTCCTCCCAGGCGGGCCTGCGCAGGAAGGCGCCCAGCAGGATGGCCGCCCAGACCCCGATGAAGGGCATCCCAAGCGCGAAGTTCGCCGCGATGGCCCCCGCCAGGATCATGAGCACGATCAAGAGCTGGGCCTGGTCGATGGGCTTGCGCTCGACGCCGCCCGAGAGGTCGATGGTCTGGACGCGATTCTGGAACACCGACGCCAAGAAGCCGCCCACGAGCAAGGCCGTGAGGCTGGCGATGAAGCAGTGCGCCACGTCCAGGGGACTGACGCCGTCGATCCACATCATGGTGGTGGTGGTGTCGCCGAGCACGCTCCAGGCGCCGCCCGCGTTGCTGGCCGCCACGATGGCCGCGACGTAACCCACCGAAACACGCCCCTTGAAGGCCGTGCGCGCGATCACGCCGCCGATCATGGCCGCCGCGATGTTGTCCAGGAAGGAGGAGATGAACCAGACGATGGCCAGCAGCATGAAGCTGCTCATCAGGGGCTTCTTGGGCAGCAGCCGGGGCAGGTTGTCGGGCACGCCCGAGTGCTCGAAGAACTTGGCCAGCAACGCGAAGCCGAGCAGCAGCCCGCCCAGGTTCAGGAGCGTGTGCTGGCCCTCGTCTAGGAAGTGGGCCCACATGCCCGGCCCGTGGTGCGTGAGCTGGTCGGCCGACCAGGAGAAGCCCGGACAGAAGATCACGGTGTAGAGCGTGATCACGGCCGCGCCTGCCAGCGCGACGTAGAGCGTGTAGTGGTGGAAGAGCGCCACGCCCAGCAGCACCAGCACGAACAGCGCGAAGGCGAAGGCGATCCCGCCCTCGGCGCCCGCTTCGACTCCCGGGGTGGCGAAGAGCTTGATGCCCTCGTCCGTGCCCACGCCGGTGGTGAAGGCCAGAATCAGCACGGCCGCCACCACCACGAGGTAGATGATGCCCGTGGTGGAGAGCCGCTTGCCCGCAACTGCGTCGCTCATGACCTGCCTCCCTGCCGTGTGGAGCGCGGGATGGTGCCAGAGGGGGAGCCCTCGGGCAACCCCGCTCCCGCCCCGCCCTTCGATCCACGCGGGCCTCGCCTGGTTTTCCTCTTGACGGCCTGAGGACGGCTGTTCCGCAGCGGCCCGGCAACGGCCGCGGAGGTAGGCTCTGCGGGATGCGCCACCTCCATCCGGCCCTGCTGGTCGTCCTCCTCCTTGGTTCCCTGGCCGCCGACGGGCCCGCCCCCTGCCCTCCGGGGGCCGTGCGCGTCCTCGAGCACGACCTGAGCGTGCGCCTGCTGCCGGCCACGCACCAGATCCTGGTCGAGGACCGGATCACGCTCGAAGCGGGGACGGACGCGGAGCTGGATCTGGAGCTCGACCCCGCGCTGGCACTCCAAGGCGCCGCCCTGCTCGACGGCCGGCCGATCGAGTTCGCGCGGGCCGGTTCGCGGCTCAAGGCCCTGCGCCCGCCCGTCGGCCGCTCGACCCTCACCCTGCGCTACGGCGGCGAGGTCCACGACGCGGTCGCGAAGTCCGGCGACCTGGCCTGGGTGGCCGGCGACGGCACTCGCGGGCTCGTCAGCGAGAAGGGCGTCTACCTCTCGGGCGCCTCGCGCTGGGTGGCGGAGCCGGTCGGCCGCGGTGGCCTGACGCGCTACCACGTCACGGCCTACGTGCCCGCGCCGTTCCTGGTGGTGACGCAGGGCGGCGTGCCGCAGCGCAGCGCGCTCACGAGCGCAGGGGGCCCGGGGGACGGCGAGGGCGTGGCGCCCGCCCCCAGAGCCCCCGAGGTCTCCGGCCCGACGACGACCTGGAACGTCCTCGCGACCAAGGCCGCGTTGCCCACCGACAGCCTCACCCTGGTAGCGGGTCCCTACGTGACGGCCACGCGCACGGTGGAAGGCGTGACGCTCTCGACGTTCTTCTACGAGCAGGACGCCGCGCTCCAAGGCCTGTGGCTCGACGCCGGCGAGGCGATCGTGAAGCGCTACGCCGCGATCCTGGGCCCCTACCCGCATCCCAAGTTCGACATCGTGGCCAACTTCTTCAGCACCGGCTACGGCATGCCCTCGTTCACGCTGCTGGGCGACGAGGTGATCCGCTCGGCCTCGGCCCGCGCCCAGGCCATGGGCGGGGCGATCCCTGCCGGCTACCTCGACCACGAGTACGTGCACGGCTGGTACGGCAACGGGCTGTTCGTGGACTACGCCACCGGCAACTGGTGCGAGGGCTTGACCACCTACTGCTCGAACTACCTGGCCAAGGAGCTCGAGGGCCCGGAGGCCGCTCGAGCCCAGCGCCGCGGCACCCTCGAGAAGTGGTCGCTGCGCGTCAAGGGCGCCAAGGACACCCCCGTGCGCGCCTTCCTGCAGAAGGTCGAGGACACCGACAACGACATCGGCTACGGCAAGGCGAGCATGATCTTCCACCTCGCGCGCCGCCAGATGGGCGACGAGCTGTTCTGGGACGTGCTCAAGCGCTTCACGCAGGCGCGCGTGGGCACGCTCGTGTCGTGGGAGGACTGGTTCACGGCCTTCGACGAGGCCGCCGGCAGCAGCGTGAGCGCGCACGTGGCGCCCTACTTGGAGCGGTCGGGCCTGCCCGGGGTCGAGATCGTGGCCGTGGAGAAGAAGGCCGTCGAGGGCGGCGTCGAGGCCACGGTCAGGCTGCGACAGACGCTGCCGGCCGGGGCCGAGCCCTTCCCGCTCTTCGTGGCGCTGCGCCTGGAGGGCGCACCGGAGGACCTGCGCGAGCACGAGGTGGACCTCTCGCGCGGCGAGGGCACGCTTACGGTGCGTCTCCCTGCGGCCCCCACGGCCGTCGTGCTGGACCCGGACTACCACGCGCTGCGGCGCATCGCCGAGGCCGACCTGCCCCCCTGCCTCGAGCGAACGCTCTTGGGCGAGGGCGGCGTGGTGGTCCTCGCAGGCGGCGCGGAAGCGGTCTTCAAGCCCTTGGCCGAGCAGATCGCCGGCGCGCGCGGCTGGCGCGTCGTGGGCCCCGACTTCGACCTCGCGGGCTTCGCCGGTCCGGCGCTGGTGCTGGGCGTGGCGCCGGAGGGCGCGCGGCGCTTCGAGGCCGGCGGCAAGGTCTACGAGGACCCCAACGCCGCGCTGCTCACGAGCAGCGTCACGGGAGGCCGCCTGCGCACGGTGTTCAGCGCCTTGAGCGAGGCCGCCGCCTCGCGCGCGCAGCGTCTGCCCTTCTACGCCTGGGATCCCTGGGTGGTCTTCGCGAGCGGTCGCCCCGTGGCGCGCGATACGCGCCAGGCCGAGCCGCTGAGCACGCGGGCCTCGTGGTCGGTCGCCTGGGACGAGTTCGCGCCCGAGGGTGCGGAGGCGCGCGTCAAGGCCGACCTCGAGAAGCTCTGCTCGAAGGAGCTCGAGGGCCGCTGGCCCGGGAGCAAGGGACACGACCTCGCGCGCGACATGCTCAAGGAGCGGGTCAAGGCCTGGAGCGGGCAGGACGCCTGGCTGTGGGAGTTCGGCGTCGGGCGCTGGGAGCGGGCCAGCAGCCGCGAGCTCACGCTGGTCTACGAGGACCGCCAGGAGGTGCTCAAGGACGCCTTCCGCCCCTTCGTGCCGGGCGAAGAGCGTCTGATCGCCGCGCCCGAGTACTTCGAGCTGGTGGAGTGGAGCAACCCGTCGATCTTCGATCTCGCCATCGACGCCAACAAGCGCACCACGTCGCTGGTGGTCTACGTGCTCACGCCCGAGGCCGAGGTGGGCCTCTCGCCCTACCTCGACAGCGTGGGCGACCTCACGGCCACGGCCAAGGCCGAGCTCGAGAAGCCCGGCCGCGACGGCAAGCCGCGCGCCAAGCCGGTGCTGGCCCCCTGGCTCTGCGGCCGGCGCGCGCGCATCGCGCCGCACCTCACGTCGATCCCGCGCGCGATCGTGGCGGTGGACCAGGCGACCGGCGCCAAGCTCGCCGAGGCCTGGGAGAAGGACGCGCGCATCGCGATGGAGGTGCGCTGGAACGTCCCCGCGCGCTGCGCTGACGTGGCCGGCTCCCCCGCCGCCCTGGCGACGCCGCGCGAGATGATGGACCCGCGACCCCGGCCGCCGGTGGTGGTCCTGTGCGCCCACTACGACAGCTTTGGCCAACAGGGTGAGAAGCTCTGGGTCGGCGCCGACGACAACGCCAGCGGGGTGGCCTGCCTGCTGGAGGTGCTCGCCAACCTGCCGGCCGGCGAGGCCAAGGGCTCGGAGGCCGCGCCCGGCGTGGTGGTGCTGTTCACCGACGCCGAGGAGTGGGGCCTGCGCGGAGCGCGCCACGCGGCGCAGCAGCTCAAGGAGCGCTACGACGTGCGCGCCGTGATCAACGTGGACAGCGTGGGGCGGGCCGCCACCAAGCCCACGCACATCATCGGTCTCTCCACCCACCCGGCCCTGGCCGGCAAGCTGCGCGCTGCGCTGGAGGCGGCCGGCATCGCCGTCGGCAAGGACATCGACGAGTTCGCCTACCCCCACGGCAGCGACCACATGCCCTTCCACGACCTCGAGATCCCCGCGGTCACGCTCTGGGCCAGCGACTACGCGGTGATGAACACGGCCGCCGACACCCTCGACAAGGTGGAGGTCGGGGGCGTCGTGAAACTGGCCCACGCGCTGGCCAAGCTGCTGCGCGAGGACCTCGCCGGCGTGGCGAACGCGGGCCGCTGAGCACGGGGGGCTGGTGGTGTCCCAATGTGAGCTCTGGAGCTCGTGCTGGGGCACTTCGGGGCGCTGGCTGGGGTGCGGAGGGCCGCCGCGGAGGACGACGTGTAGTCTTCCTACATGAGGACGACGCGGGGGCCCGAGCGCCCCCAGTCCAGCGCTCCGACCGCCCGCTGGGACGTCAAACTAGGACAGCACCGGGGGGGCTGGCAACGCGGGCAGGCTGGCGTAGGCTGGGGCGGGCGCGGGGCTGCGCCGTTGGAGACGTTCATGCCTCGTCGCCTGGGACCCCTCGCGGCGCTCGTCGCGGCGCTGCCCTTGATGGCCGGCTGCGGCGGCAGCGGCTCGAACGACCCCACCTTCACCACCGTCAACGTCTTCCTGGCCGCCGAGGGCTCCAACGAGGGCACGCTGGGCTCCGGCGGCAGCATCGCCGAGAACGCCGCCAGCCTCGAGGTGGGTGACCGCGAGAGCATCAACCCGCCGGGCCCGGTGCGGGCGTTCGTCTCGTTCAACCTGGGCTCGATCCCCCCCAACGCGATCGTCACCTTCGCCCAGCTGCGCCTGGAGATGACGAACGTGACCGGCGACCCCTTCCCCATCATGGGCAACGTGCTGGTGGACCACGTCGACTACGGCAACCAGTTCCCCCCCTCGACCGCCTACAGCGGCATCACGAACCTGATCCTGGGCAACATCGGCACGCTGGTCACCGACGCCACGCTGGGCGTGAAGACCGTCAGCGTCACCTTCTCGGTCGGCCAGGACCGGACCGCAGGCCGCGCGCGCAGCCAGTTCCGCGTGCACTTCGCCAACGCCGACAACAACAACAACGGCTCCCCCACCTTCGTGCGCTTCGTGGACGCCGAGCAGGTCGGCGGCCCCGGCTCGATCCCGCTCCTACAGGTGACGTACGACGTGCCCAATTAGAGGCGGCCCGATTACAGGCGATACGTGCCGTTGAGGAAGGGGTTCTCGCGGCGCTCGCGGCCGATGGTGGTGTCGGGGCCGTGGCCGCAACGCACGATGGTGGCGTCGGGCAGGCCCAGGATGATCTCGGAGAGGGTGCGGGCGTAGACCTCGGGGTCGCCGCCCAGGTCGGTGCGTCCCACCGAGAGGCGGAAGAGGCTGTCGCCGAAGAAGCCGTCGCCGTCGAAGAGGAAGGTGCAGCCGCCAGGCGTGTGACCGGGGGTGTGCAGGACCCGGATGCGGCCCTGGCCCAGCGGGATCTCCCCCACGTCGGCGAGGTCGATGTCCACGGGCGGAACCTCGAGGCCGGGCTGGCCGAACATCTCGCCGTGCGCCGGGAGCTGGCGCAGCAACGGCAGGTCGCCGCGGTGCAGGCAGAAGGGGACCTTGAGCGCCCGGCGCACCTCCGCCGCCGCTCCCACGTGGTCGAGGTGCGCGTGGGTCGCGAGGATGTGCGTGATGCGGGCGCCGCTCGCCGCGACCGCCTCCAGGATGCGCGCAGCCTCGTCGCCGGGGTCCACGATCACGCCCGCGCCGCTGTCGAGGTCCTTGACGATGCGGCAGTTCTGCTCGAAGGGGCTGACGACGACGGTCGTGACGTCCAGGCGCATGGGGGCGTGGGGGCTCGCGGAAGAGGGAGGGCGAGGCGGAGTCTAGCCCCGGGGCGCCGCTCCCACGCGCCCCGGGCAGGCATCGCCGGACCCCCAGCGCCGCGACCTGCCGTCCCCCGCTCGCCTCCCCGTGCCTGCGCCCTACACTCGGGCAGGAGCCTTCCGCCCCCGGAGCCCCCCATGACGGCCGTCCCGACCGCGGCGCCCGCCACGACGCCTGACGCCACGCTGGACTCGACGCTCGAGAGCGCCCTTGCCCGGGCCGCCGCGGGCGAACGCCTGTCGGCCCAGGAGGGTCTGGCGCTGCTCGAGCGCGCCGACCTGCTCACGTTGGGGAGCCTGGCAGACGCCGCTCGCCAGCGACACAACCCGGGACGCACGGTCACCTACATCGTCGATCGCAACGTCAACTACACGAACGTCTGCGTCACCTACTGCTCCTTCTGCGCCTTCCAGAGGAAGCCGGGCCACACCGAGTCCTACGTGCAGACCCTCGAGCAGATGGACGCGCGCCTGGCCGAGCTCGACGGGCTGGGCGGCCGCCAGGTGCTGCTCCAAGGCGGCCACCATCCCGACCTCGCCATCGAGTGGTACGAGGAGATGCTGCGCCATTTCCGCGCGAAGTTCCCACGCATCAACATCCACGGCTTCTCGCCCCCCGAGATCACGCACTTCGCCGAGATCTGGGGCCTGGATCGCAAGGAGATCCTGCGCCGTTTCCAGGCCGCGGGCCTGGGCTCGCTGCCGGGCGGCGGCGCCGAGATCCTGGTGGACCGCGTGCGTCGGCAGATCGCCAACCTCAAGGCCACCACCGACGAGTGGCTGGGCGTGATGGAGGATGCGCACGCGCTCGGGCTGAGCTCCTCGGCGACGATGATGTTCGGCCACGTCGAGACCCCGGCCGAGCGGATCGAACACCTCGTGCGCGTGCGTTCGCTCCAGGACAAGACCGGGGGCTTTCGCGCCTTCGCCTGCTGGAACTTCCAGCGCGAGGGCACGCCGCTGGGCAAGAAGGTGGCCGCCAGCACGGGTGCCTACGACTACCTGCGCACGGTGGCCGTCGCGCGCCTGATGCTCGACAATGTGCGGCACGTGCAGGCCTCCTGGGTGACGCAGGGGCCCAAGATCGGCCAGCTCTCGCTCTCCTTCGGGGTAGACGACTTCGGCGGCACGATGCTCGAGGAAAACGTCGTCTCCGCGGCCGGCACCACCTACTGCCTGCCCATCGAGCAGCTCGAGCACCTGATCCGCGACGCCGGCTACGAGCCGCGACGCCGCACCACGGGCTACGAGATCCTGCCCCGCACGGACGTGGCGGCATGAGCGCGGCGCTGCCTCCCCCGCTGGCGCACTCCCTGACGACGCCTTCATCGACGGGGCCCGCCCTGGAGCGCCTCCGGCCCCCCGCCGACCTGGCCGACATCGCCTCCAAGGTCGTGCGACAGGAGCGGCTCTCGTTCGACGACGGGTTGCGCTTGTTCGCCCATCCTGACCTGCTGGCCGTGGGGCGCCTGGCCGATGCCGTGCGGCGCCGGCTGCACGGCGACGTCGTCTACTACAACATCAACCGGCACATCAACCCGACCAACGTCTGCATGCAGGAGTGCTCCTTCTGCGCCTTCGGGCGCAAGGCGGCCGATCCGCTGGCCTACGAGATGAGCCACCAGGAGGTCTACGAGCGGGCCGCCTCGTGCGCGGCCCAGGGCGCCACCGAGATCCACATCGTGGCCGGCCTGCACCCGCTCTTCGACCTGGCCTGGTACGAGGAGTGCTTCCGGGGCCTCAAGGCGCGCTTCCCGCAGCTGCACCTGAAGTGCATGACGGCGGTCGAGATCGCCTACTTCGCCAAGATGGAGCGCCTCGCGCACCGGGAGGTGCTCGAGCGCCTCGTGGCGGCCGGCCTCGAGAGCATGCCCGGCGGCGGGGCCGAGATCTTCCATCCCGACGTGCGCCGCCAGATCTGCGACAACAAGTGCGACGCCGACGAGTGGATCGAGATCCACAGGACGGCGCACGGCATGGGGCTCAAGAGCAACTGCACCATGCTCTACGGCCACATCGAGGGTCCCGAGCACCGCGTGGACCACCTGCTGCGCCTGCGCGCGCTGCAGGACGAGACCGGCGGCTTCCAGGCGCTGATCCCGCTGGCCTTCCACCCCGAGAACACGGCGCTCTCCCACCTCCCCGGCCCCACCGGCATGCTCGATCTGCGCGTGATGGCGGTCAGCCGGCTGCTGCTCGACAACGTGCCGCACCTCAAGGCCTACTGGATCATGCTGGGCCCCAAGACCGCGCAGGTGGCGCTCAGCTTCGGCGCCGACGACCTCGACGGGACCGTGGTCGAGGAGCGCATCGTGCACATGGCCGGTGCCACGAGCCCCGAGGAGCTGCCGGTGGCCGAGCTCAAGCGTCTGATCACCGAGACCGGCCGCGTGCCGGTGGAACGCGACACGCTCTACCGGCGTGTGCAGCGCGTGCCAGTCGGCGCGGGCGCCTAGACGTGGGCATCCTCGTCCCCCGCCGCAAGACGCGCAGCGTGCGCGTCGGCAACCTCGAGCTCGGCTCGGCGCACCCGATCCGCGTCCAGACGATGACCAAGGGCGAC
>JANOFW010000106.1:0-8733 GCA_031413835.1 Planctomycetia bacterium | reverse complement strand
GGCGACCTCGCCCTGGCGCGCAACGGCTTGGACGCGCTCGCCGGCGCCGTGACGGCGGACGCCAAGCGCTTCGGGCGCCTGGAGCTGGGCGAGCGGCTCTTCGCCACGCCGCTCTCGGCCGACCGCGAGGGCCTGGCCTGCGCGATCCAAGGCGGCAGCACGCGCGTGCGCTGGGCCACGATGAACCTGGCCATGCTCGTCGCGCTCTGCGAGCGCATGGAGGCCGGCGTGCAGGACGCCCTCTCCGTCGCCTCGCTGCTGCACGAGGTCAAGGCCGCCGAGGCCTACGAGCGCATGCTCGTGCGCGCCGGCGAGGGCGGCACCGACCCCGCCACGCTCTTCCGCCTCTTGGCGCGCTGGCGCGGCGAGGCGCCCCCCGCCGACGGCTACGTGGCCTACGAGGGCCGCTACGTCACGCCCGAGGCGCGCGAGCGCCTGATCCTCGAGTCGCGCATCCGCGGCGGCCTCGATCGCCTCGCCGCGGCGCGCAACGCGGCCCAGCGCCGCACGGCCGTGGACGAGCTGCTGGGGCTGGGCGAGGCCGCGAAGAGGCCCTTGACCGACGCGCTTGAGCAGCGGCGCCTGGCGCTGGTCAACGAGCTGCTGCACGACAAGGCCTTCACCTCCGGCAAGACCCACCAGCGGCTCTGGGACCTGCTGCAGACGCGGCGCGCGCACGCCCTGGCGCTGATCGAGGACGCGGCTGCCTATCCCTATCCCAACCCCAACCACATGGGGCAGGCCGAGGTCGAACGGCGCGTGGACGAGGTGCGCGAGGTCTGGGAGCGCCCGTTCCGCCTGGTGGCCGGGATGGACGACGGCGTGAAGGCCGCGCTCGACATCGTGATCGAGGTGGACGAGGCCCTGGCCAAGGTGGACCCGTCCTACAAGCCCGACCTGGGCGCGCTCGAAGCCGCGGCCAGCAAGGCCGTGGACATGCCGGGCTACGCCCCCCCCGGCCAGGCGGCCTCACTACGCGAGTACTCGCTCAAGGTGCTGGCCTACAACGAGCGCGTGGCCACCAGCGCGGGTCGCGAGGAGAAGGACAACGTCCGCGCGGTCAACGAGTACCGCATGATGATGGGTCGCGGCGCCGTCAAGATCCACGAGCGCCTGGTGCGCGCCGCGCGCGGCCACAGCCGCCACATGAACGTGAACGGCTACTTCGCCCACGACGCGCCGGCGCAGTTCCCCGAGGTGGCCAACCCCGGGGTGCGCGCACGCCGCCAGGGCTACGGGGGCGGGGTGGGCGAGAACATCGCCTGGGGCACGCCCAGCGGGCGCGACGCCTTCAACGCCTGGTTCGGCTCCAGCGGCCACCACCGCAACATGCTCAGCCGCGGCTGGACCGAGATGGGCGCAGGTCGCAGCGCGCCCAGCCACTGGACGCAGCTCTTCGGCGCGGCCGGCGGCCGCGGACTCTCCGACCCCGATGCGCTGCCTGCGCCGACGGCCGAGGTGGCGCCCGACCCGGAGGCCGCGGCCCCCGAGCGACCTGCGGGCCCGATCACGCCGCGGCTTCCCGACGAGGCGCCTCCAGGCGGTGCACCGGACGTGCCCGACCCTGGCATGCCCGATCCGGGCGAGGGCACGCCACCCGGTGGCTAGTGGCGCGCGGCTAGACCGCTGAGGCTCCGCCTGCGCAAGGCGCCGGGGCGGGCCGATCTATGCTGCGGCAATGACCGCCCGCGCGCTTGAGCTCCCGCTGCTCGTCCCGGCCATCCGTCTCGACCAGGATGCGAAGCGCGAGCTGGCGCTGGCTCGCGAGCGCGCGGCCAAGCCCTGGCTGGCGGGCTTCCTGGTCTTCGGAGGCCAGGCCGAACAGGTGCGCGACCTGACGCGCGAGCTGCGCGAGCGCGCGGGCCGGCCCATCTTCGTGGCCAGCGACATGGAGCGCGGCGGCGGCCAGCAGGTCGAGGGGCTATCGCATCTTCCCGATCTGGGCATCTACGGGCTGGCGGGCACGCCGCAGGAGGTCGAGGACCTCGGCGAGCGCACGGCGCGCGAGGCGCTCTCCGTGGGCGTGGACGTGCTCTTCGCCCCCGTGCTCGACGTGCGCAGCGAACCCGACAACCCCATCGTGGGCAACCGCTCCTTCGGCTGGGACCCCGCGCGCGTGGCGCGCCTGGGCGTGGCCTACTGCCGCGGCGCGCTCCAGGGCGGCGCCGTGCCGGTGGGCAAGCACGTCCCCGGCCACGGCGCCACCACCGACGACAGCCACGACGCCGTGCCCGTCGTGCGCGAGACCCGCGTGCGGCTGCTCGAGCGCGACCTGCTGCCGTTCGCGGCCGCGCTCACCGAAGGCGGCTGCCCCGCGCTGATGACGGCGCACGTCGCCTACCCGGCCCTCGATCCCTCGGGCGCCATCGCCACCTTCTCCAAGCCCATCCTGGCGCACGTGCGCGCGCTCGCTCCCGATCCCGACCTGCTGTGCCTGTTCTGCGACGCGCTCCTGATGGCGGGGGCCCTGGGGGCGGGCTCCGAGGCCGCCGGCGCGCGGGCGGCGCTGCTTGCCGGCTGCGACGCGCTGCTCTACCCGGAGGAGCCCGAGCGCGTGGCGGCCGAGCTCTTCGACGTCGGCGCGCCGCGGCCGTTCGTGCACGCCGCCGAGCAAGCCCTGACGCGCGTGCGCGGCCTCCTGGGCCGCAGCGCCATCGCCCAGGCCGAGGCCGGCGCGGCGCCGCCGTCCTCCGACACGCCGCTGGTGGTCGCGCGGCGCGCGCTGGCCCTGGCCGGTGGGGGGAGCCTGCTGACCGAGCGCCGCTGGGTGGTCGTGCTCGACGACGACGATGTCGCCTCCCGGGGCCGGATCCTGGCCGAGCGCGGGCGCCAGGCCGGCGTACCCGTGAGCGTGGTGCGCGTACCGCGGGGCGAGCAGGCCCCGGAGGCGCTCCTTTCCGGAGGGGGCTTCAGCGTGGTGGTGATGGCGTCCGTTCGGGCCTGGAAGGGGGCCTCGGGGGTCAGCCCGAAGCTGATCGCCTCCCTCGAGCCCCTGCTGGCCCAGGCCCTGAGCGCCGGCGCCCCGGTCCAGTGCGCCTGGCTGGCGCCACGGGCCGCCCGGGCGGGTCTGCACCTGCCGGGCACGGGTCCCGACGTCGAGGAGGCCCTGGCCGAGGCGCTCTTCCGCTCGGCGCCTCGCGCCTGAGGGTCTGTCAAGCCGGCCTCCGGCGGAAAACCGTGTCGGATTCGTAGGTTGTTGCAGGCCATGGACTTGTGCGGGAGGGCGGGGTCGAGGCTCCTTCTTGACACCATCCTTGCGGCAAGACTACACTCCCGCGTCCCGCCCCCGGCCTTCACGGCTGGATGTGGGTCTTCAGTCGCGGCCAGAACCGAAGTTTCTGCGGCGGCGGAGGGTTTGGCTGGCTGAGGCAGGCGGGGCGCCCGTGGGTGGGCGTCCCGACAGACGCGACCGGTTTTCGAAGGGAGGACGTCGATGAGGGCACTGCGCCTTCGTTCCTTGTTCTTTGCGTTGACGAGCGCTGCGGCGTTCGTGGGCGCGCTGAGCTCTTCGCCTGCGGCCTTCGCCGAGGGCGAGGCGCTCAAGGACGCCGTGCAGGCGTACAAGGAGGACCGCTTCGAAGACGCGTTGGCCAAGCTGCAGGAATACTGCGCGGCCAACCCTGGCGACGAAGAGGTCTACGCCCTCCTGCGTGAGGTGGACGAGAAGGTGCTGATCAAGGCCCTCTCGCAGCGCGGCGAGCACGAGCGCCTGATGAAGTACCTGCTGGGCAAGGCCAAGCCGTCGGCCGCCGAGCAGACCGCCGACGCCGCGGCCATCAAGGCCAAGGCCGACGAAGCCGTCACCAACCCCGACTTCGACGTGCGCCGTCGCGCGGCGATGGACCTGCGCGGCGCCGGCGAGCTGGCCGTGCCGCATCTGTACGGCTACCTGGGTGCGGCCGAGGCCGCCACCCTGGTCAACGCCATGCAGGCGCTGCGTTTCCTGGGCCAGGACGCCACGCTTGCGCTAAGCGAGGTGCTCGCCAGCGACGACGCGCGCGTGCGCGCCTACGCCGCCGCGGCCCTGGGCCAGGTGGGCGACCCCCGCGCCGCCCCGGCGCTGGCCGTCGTGGCCGCGAACGACGCCGACCCCGCCGCCAAGCAGCGTGCGCTCGAGGCCCTGGCCGCCCTCAAGGCCCAGGGCACGGCTGCCGACCTCTACGTCGCCGCCGGCAACCGCTACTACGCGCACGACCCCGCTGTCGTCGAGGGCTACGAGAACACGCGCAACCTGTGGCGCTGGGAAGAGGGTGCGCTGGCACGCTACACCGTGCCCGCCTACCTCTACCCCTACCAGCTGGCCGAGGAGTGCGCCCGCGACGCGCTGGCCCTAGATCCCGCCAATCGTGGCGGCCGGGCGCTGCTCGTGCGTGCCATCCTGGCCCAGAAGGTCGAGGGTGACGTGCTCAAGAGCAACGGCAAGGAGGCCCCCGAGGCCCTCGCCGGCTCGGCCAATCTGGCCGCGAGCCAGGGATTCCAGGCCGCCTCCGACGCCCTGGCCGCCTCCCTCAAGAACCAGGACTGGGACGTGGCCGTGGAGCTGTGCGACCTGTGCGCGGCCACCTACGGCAAGGAAGAGCTCAAGGGCCACGCCCTCGGTGACGCCCTCGTGGCTCCGGAGCGCCGCGTGCGCTACGCCGCGGCCATCGCCGCCCTGCTGATGAGCCCCAAGCGCGCAGGCCTGGCCAACGCCGAGAAGGTCGCCGACCTCGCCGCCCGCGCCGCCTCCGAGCGCGCCGTGCGCCAGGTGCTGGTCATCGACGACAACGACGACGCGCGCGCCAAGCTGGTGCTCGAGCTGGGACACAGCAAGTACGTCGCGGCCGGCGAGGACAACGGCTGGGAGGGTCTGGCGCGCGCCAAGGCCTCGCCCACCCTCGACGTGGTCGTGATCGGCGCCGCCCTGGGCGACGCCGACAACACCGTGCCTGCCAAGCGCCACTACAACTCGCTGGCCGTCATCGACGAGCTCTTGGCCGACGCCCGCACGAAGGACATGAAGATCATCGTGCGCGTGGACGCCACGCCCGAGAACGGCGCCGAGGGCGTGCAGAAGTTCTTCCAGGACAAGTACGGCGACAAGATCGCGGGCTTCCTCTCCACGCCCCTCGTGGCGACGGCCGCGCTGGCCACGATCGACGCCGCCGCCGATCAGGTCGAGCTCAACCCGGATCGCGAGCGCGCCAACAAGCTGGCCGTCAAGGCGGCCCAGGCCCTGGCCCGCACCGACTTCTCCTGCGCCTCGTTCAATCTGCTGGTGGCCGTGGACCCGCTCGTGGAGGCCGCCACCGGCGGTGACTCCTCGCCCGAGCTCAAGCTGGCCGCCACCCAGGCCCTGGGCAACCTGCGCGCGGGCGGAAGCGCCGCGCTGGCCAAGGTGCTGGCCGAGGGCGAGGGCGACGAGCTCAAGGCTGCGGCCGCCACGGCGCTGGGCAAGGTCCTGGCTGCCGTGGACGGCACGCCCGAGGAGATCGCCGCGCTGATCGCCGCCTCGACGGGCGACGGCGACGTGGCCAAGGCCGCGCTCCACGCGCTGGGCCAGGTCAAGGGCATGACGGCTGAGCAGAGGAACCAGGCCTTCGCCGATCACCGCCTGACGCTCTCCACCAAGGGCGAGTAGCCCCGCCTTCGCAGGACCCGGTCCTCGCGCGCCCCGCGGCTCTTTTCCGCGGGGCGCGTTCGTTTGCTGGGCGCTCCACCCTGCTGGGCGCGCCTCGACGAGGCCGGGCGCCTACGCCGGCGCCGCGGGCCAGGCGAGCACGACGGCCAGCGCCAGGTCCCCGTCGTGCGAGAGGCTCACGTGGAGGGTCAGCCCCAGCGACGTCGCGCGGCGCTGCGCTTCGCCGGAGAGCCCCAGACGCGGCGCCGTGCGCCCGCCGCCGAGCACCTCGACGTCGGTGAAGGCCGCGCCTTGGCCGTAGCCCGTGCCCAGGGCCTTGAGCGCGGCCTCCTTGGCGGCGAAGCGGCTCGCCAGGGCGGCCCAGCGGTCGGCGCGGGCGAGGCAGGCCGTCCACTCGGCCGGCGTGAACACGCGCCGCTGGAAGCCCTCCGGATGGCGTTCGACGGCCGCCCTCAGGCGCGCGATCGAGACGAGGTCCTGTCCCAGGCGCGGCGCGTCGGCGGGCACGGCGCGGAGCCTAACAGCGGCGGGTGAATCCCCCCTGTGTTCGCCTCCGCGACGCTTGAGCGGATCGGGGGGCCTGCCGATGGATGCTGGGGGGGGCACACGCCCCCTTGTGGGTCTTCCGACGAAGACCTACGATCGACGGGGTCCCGGCCCCTGGAGCCAGCGCCAACCGCCATGTCGAAGAAGAAGGACTGCTTCGGGAGCGAGACCTACGTCTGCCGGACGTCGGACTGCCCCTACATGGCCGAGTGCGTCCAGGTGGTCTGGGACAAGAAGCTGCGTCGCGCTCTTGCGCGGCAGGACGGACCGCTCGTCAGCGGCACGGGCTTGAAGCCCTCGCCCAGCGTCCGCGTCCGCTCCAAGGAGTTCATGTCCGGGTAGGGCCCGTGCCCCCGGGGTTCCGGGTAGGGGCGCCCCTCGTGGGCGCCCGTGGAGTCCGTTGGGACCTCCGCGAGGCGCGCAACTCCCCATCGTGGTCGGGTGACCTCCGGCGGTACCGTCGTCGTCGCCCCCCGCGCCCCCCGGCCTAATACGGGATGCTCGCCACGAGGCGGAACCCGATGTCCTCGCGGCGCGCCACCATCGGCTCGCTGACGCGCGACGTGACCGTGCAATCCGACAGCCCGAGCAGATACGAACCACCGCGCGTCGGGGCCATGCCGTCGCTCGACGTGCTCTCGTCCCAGTGCACCAGCAGACGCTGGCCCACGCGCAGCGGCCGGACCTGGTCGGGGAAGGCCCACTCGCGGGCGTTGCCGGACATGCCGAAGACGCCGTCGCGGGTCATGTCGTCCACCATCCGGCGGTCGCGGTTCTCGTCGAGGTAGCGCCAGTCCACGCTCTGCAGCCGCGGCGGGAAGCCCTCGGGCCAGAAGAGCCGGTTGTTGCAGGCGCGCACCAGGGGCTCGTTGCCCCAGGGGAAGTCCCAGGTCTCGATCTTGAGGTCCGGGGGGGCCGGGGGGTGGTTGCTGTGGGCGATGCGCAGCCACTCGCCCTCGACCGGCAGGCGCAGCCTGAGGTCACCGCCCAGCTCCTCGCGGGCCCACATGGCGAAGGCGTTGGCGTCGGTCCAGGCCACCTCGGTCACCGGCAGGTGCTCCGTGCCCTCGGGCACCGCCGAGACGACCAGCCCGAAGCGATTGACGTAGGCCCAGCTCGGCGGCGCCGCCGTGAGCAGCCCCAGCTCGGGGGGCCAGGGGAAGGGCACGCGCACGGCGATGTCGTTGGCCTTGAGGCCGGGCCGGCGCTCGTCCTCGGGCAGGTACTGCAGCAGCGGCTCGAGCGCCTCTTCGCGCGCGAGCCCGCGCTCGTTGGCGTGGCGCAGGAACGCTTCGAGCCACTCCATCAGGTAGGACTGCGCGTAGGCGATCTGCGCCGGCTCGCGGGCGTCCCAGATCGCGAGCAGCGTCTCTCCGGGGCGGCCCCCGGACTGCACGCGCTCGGCGAGGTCGGCGAGGTACTCGGCGAAGAGCCTGCGCGTCACCTCGAAGGCCAGCACCTTGAGCGGCAGCACGTAGCGCGGCCGCGCCACGAGCTCCCCGGCTTCCTGCTCGTAGACGTAGTCGGCGATGCCCTCGTCGAGCGTGCGCATGAAGCCGGGCAACGAGGCGATGGTCAGCGTCGCGGCCGAGACCCGCGGCAGAGGCGGAGGGGGCGACCCGGTCGGTCCCTCGCGCTCGCGGAACAGCACCACGCCCATCGACACCAGCCCGGCGAGCAGCGCGATCGCGCCCACGCCCAGCAACCACGCCGACAGTCCCACGCGCGCGGGGGGCAGCGGTGCCTCGAGTGTGCCCAACTTCAGGCGGAACGCGCAGGCGGGGCAGTACTTGAAGTCGCCCGTCACCGGCGTGGCACAGCGAGGACAGGTGACGCGCAGACGCTGGGTGACCGCCATCCGGGGGCTCCCGGTCCGAAGCATAGCACGTGCGGCTTCCCGCCTGGCCCCGGACGCGCCGCTACCGCCGCACGAACGGGCCCAGGCACCACGCTTGGTTGACTCGCGCCCCCCCCGCCCTACCCTCACCCCTTCGTCCGCATCCGCCCTGGTAGCTCAGTGGTAGAGCACCGCTTTCGTAAAGCGGGGGTCGTGGGTCCGAATCCCACCCGGGGCTCCATTCATATTCGCGCGATCTTGCGCGCCGGCGGGCCGTTCTGCTGCGGTCCGCGCGCGGTCGCGTCGCTCTCGGCAACGTGACCGTGCGCGACCGTGCGACGGGGGTACCTGACGAACTTCACGGGATACCGACGGGATGGAGTCACCCCCCATACACCCGGTGAGCGCGCACGAGCGTCACCCCATCGGGGGTGTCGCGAGTGGATTCTCCAACTTGCGAAGGGGGGTCTCGCGCCCGGGCACGACGTCGCGGGACCGGTGTCCCGGGCGGCTAGACGCGCTACGAAAGGCCAGGAAGGCTCCGGCCCTCGACGGGCGACCCCGTCTTCCTCCTGGCCGATGGCGCTCCGCTCACCAGGCCGGTCCTGCGGCTGCTCTGGGAGCCGACCGTCGCGCGGTGCGAGGGAGTCCCGCTAGCCAAGCGGGCGGCCGTCACGTTCCAGACGCTCAGGCACACCGCCACCTCCCTCATGGTGGGGGCGGGCGTGGC
>JANOFW010000105.1:0-1625 GCA_031413835.1 Planctomycetia bacterium | reverse complement strand
TGCAGCCCTCGGCGGCCGAGTTCAAGAAGTAGCGGCGGCGGCTCACGTTGAAGCTGCCTGCGCCGCAGACGCTGGCCCCGGGCCTGGGTGCGCCTGAGGCGCCGCGCGCGGCGCAACGCGTGCTGCTGCGCCTGCCCAACTGGTTGGGCGACGTGGTCATGGCCGCGCCGACGGTGGCCGCGATCGCGCGGGCCCTGCCCCAGGCACGCCTGACGGCGCAGGTGATCAAGCCCTTCGTGCCGCTGGCGGCGTTGCTGCCCGGGGTGGCCGAGGCCGTGCCCGCCGGCAAGGATCGCGGCCTGGGCGAGCTGTGGGCCTCGCGGCGCACGCTGCGCGAGGGGCGCTACGACCTCGTGGTGGTCTTCCCCCGCGGCGTGCGTGCGGCCTTGGCGCCGCGGCTGGCGCAGATCCCCGTGCGGGTTGGCTTCGGCGGCCGCGGCAAGGGTCTGTTGCTGACCCACGGCCTGAGCGGCTGGAAGCCCTTGCGCAGCCAGCACCGCTCGCTCTTCTACGGCGCCCTCGCCTTGCCGTTCGGCGAGGCCCCAGAGGAGCCCTGGGCGCTCACGCCCCCGCCCGCCGCGCTCGCCGCCGGCGATGCCCTGCTCGCGCGTCTGGGCTGCCGCAGCGAGCGCCCGCTGGTGGCCCTCGAGCCCGGTGCGCGCTACGGCCCGGCCAAGTGCTGGCCCCCGGAGCGCTTCGGTGAGCTGGCCCGCGCCCTCTTGGCGCAGGGCTGCGACGTGGTCACCGTGGGCACCGCCGCGACGCTCTCGGTGGAGGAGGAGGTCGCGCGCATCGCCGGCCCGGGCCTGCTGCGCTCGGCGGGCAAGACCGACGAGCTCGGCCAGCTCATCGGCCTGCTCGCGCGCGCGCGCCTGCTGGTCACCAACGACACCGGCCCCATGCACCTCGCGGCGGCGCTCGGCACGCCCGTGCTGGCCCTCTTCGGCGCCACCGACCCGCGCGTCTCCGCCCCCCGCGGCCCGGGCCCCTCACGTCTCGTGATGGACCCCGAACCCTGCTCGCCCTGCTTCCTGCGCGACTGCCCCATCCCCGGCCACCCCTGCCTGACCAAGATCGGCACCGCCCGCGTGCTGCGCGAAGCCCGGGAGATGCTCGGACCGTGATCACGTCAAATCCCGGATCGCGCAGGGAGCGTGCCAGCAGCTTGCGGGTGTCCGTGTTCAGCAGGATGCGCGTGCTGCTCACGGGCCGGGTCTAGGAGGACGGAGGGGCCTCAAAGCACCTGCCCGCGGGGTCTGGGCCGGTCAGCCGAGCGGCGTGCCTCGGAGTGCGGAAGGGCCGTGGCTCCGCCCGGCGCAGCGTACGGCGGTGAGAAGGGGCCCTCTGGAGGCTCACGATGCCGTCTTCAGCGCCGTCGTGCGACCGGATGAACCGGGCGATTCCAGCGTCCGGTACTGGCCGAACCGCGCGATGGGTCCTGTGGAGGCTCCAGGTGGCCATTCCGGCCGCACGCTCAGCCTCCGGAGGTGCTGCCATGAGAATCAAGCCGGGTTCGGGGGGCACGCGCGCCATGTGGTGCGCCGCCCTGTCGGGAATCGTGATCGCAGGGGCCTTCGCCCTCTCCAGCGGGGTCGCAACGGCCGGGAAGCCGCCCCCGCCGCCAC